>NZ_JBNHEX010000006.1:0-241630 GCF_059089685.1 Arthrobacter sp. sptzw42 | reverse complement strand
CTTACGGTGACCGGGACAAGAAGCCTTTTGGTGACCGTCCGCGTCGTGAGGGTGAGGGCGAGCGCCGTAGCTTTGGAGCCGGTGACCGTGACCGCAAACCCTCCGGGGACCGTCCGCGCCGCGATGGCGAGGGAGAACGCCGGGGTTTCTCCGGTGGTGAGCGCAAACCGTTCGGTGACCGTGACCGCAAGCCTTACGGTGACCGGGACAAGAAGCCTTTTGGTGACCGTCCGCGTCGTGAGGGTGAGGGCGAGCGCCGTAGCTTTGGAGCCGGTGACCGTGACCGCAAGCCTTACGGCGACCGCGACCGCAAACCCTTTGGTGATCGCGAAAACCGCTCCTTTGGTGACCGACCGCGCCGTGACGGTGAGGGCGACCGCCGGAGTTTTGGCGGGGGAGAGAACCGGAAGCCTTTCAGCGACCGTCCGGGCCGCGGCGACCGCCAGGACCGTGCGCCCCGGAGCTTTGACCGCGACGCCGGACCCCGCACCTTTGACCGCGACGCCGGACCCCGGAGCTTTGACCGCGACGCGGGACCCCGCACCTTTGGCCGGGACCGCCAGGAAGAGCGTCCTGCCCGCGTTCCCAACCTGCGCGACCTCCGAAGCGCCAACCGTCCGGATCGCGAACGGTCTCCCCAGATTGACGACGATGTTACCGGGAAAGAGCTGGACCGGGCCACGCAGCACCAGATCAAGACTCTCGAGGCCGCCAGCGCGGAGTGGGTTGCCCGCCACCTGGTGATGGCCGGCCGCTTGATTGACGACGAGCCGGAACTGGCGTTCCAGCACGCCCTTGCTGCCAGCCGGCGCGGTGGAAGGCTCGCTGCTGTCCGCGAAGCTGTTGGACTTACGGCCTATGCTGCCGGCCACTACGGCGAGGCGCTTCGGGAATTCCGGACCTACCGCCGGATCAGCGGCTCCAACGTACATCTGCCGGTGATGGCTGACTGCGAACGCGGCCTCGGGCGTCCGGACCGTGCGCTGGACGTAGTACGGTCCGAGGAAGCCCAGGACCTCGACGCTCCCGGCAAGGCCGAGCTCGCCATCGTGGCTGCCGGCGCGCGTACCGACCTCGGCCAGCTCGACGCCGCCGTGGCCGAACTGGAGATCCCGCAGCTGGACATCAACCGTGCGTTCTCCTACAGCCCCCGCCTCTTCCGCGCTTACGCGGACGCACTCGCCGCAGTGGGCCGTACCGCCGAGGCGGAGAAGTGGCAGAAGCAGGCGGTGGTGGCGGAGAACGCCCTCGGCCTGGGCGTTGACGAAGAACCCGACATTATCGACCTGGGCTGGGACGAGCAGGAGGAAGCCCGCGAGGAAGCAGAACGCCGGCGCTTGCTGGACCGCGCCTCTTCCGCTTCGGCTTCAGCTGCTCCCGCTGACACGCGTGCAACAACCGGCGCAGCCGCAATATCTGAAGCCGTCCCAAAAGAGGCATCCGGAGCAGGCCACGCCGTCGACGCCAGCATCGATGACGAGGAACCGGACTACTTCGTTTCCGACGACGCCGAATCTGACGAGGACTCGGTCGAAACCGATGAACTGGACCACGACGGAGAGGAACTGCCCGCCGGCAACGCTCCTGAAGATCAGCAGGATCACCAGGATCGCCGGGAAGACTAAAGGCCAATGACAGAAGCGACTCTGATTTCCCGGTTCGATGCACTGCTCGCAGACCTGGACGGCGTGGTCTATGCAGGACCGCACGCCATCCCGGATGCGGTGGAATCACTCCAGCAGCTGGCGGGCCTGGGGGTGAGCCTGGGCTATGTGACGAACAACGCCTCGCGCCGTCCTGCCGATGTCGCAGCGCATCTCCGGGAGCTCGGTGCACCCGCCGATGACGACCAGGTGGTGAGCTCATCCCAGGCTGCTGCCGAGTTGCTGGCCTCTGAGCTGCCCTCAGGTTCCAAAGTGCTTGTCACCGGAAGCCCTGCCCTGGCACACGAAATCGACCTGGTTGGCCTGGTTCCCGTGTATGGCCAGGAGGAGGACCCTGTGGCGGTGGTCCAGGGCTTTAACCCGGCCATCGGCTGGAAGGAACTCGCTGAGGCAGCCTACGTGGTATCTGCCGGCGCGATGTGGGTGGCTACCAACACTGACATGACCGTACCGCAGGCCCGCGGCATCGCACCCGGAAACGGCACCCTTGTCGCGGCGGTCACCGCCGCTACAGGCCAAACACCCCGCGTCGCCGGCAAACCTGAGGCGCCGCTTTTCCACTCCGCCGCAAAGCGGCTTGCCGCCGAGCGTCCCCTGGTGGTCGGCGACCGGCTGGACACAGATATCCTGGGCGGCAACAACGCAGGCTTCGCCACCGTGGCGGTCCTTACCGGCGTCGACACCCGGCTGACCATCCTGGCTGCCCGCTCTGCTGAACGCCCTAAATACATCATCAGTTCCCTGGCCGGCTTGCACCGCCCGTACCCGCCAGTCACGGAAGCCGACGGTACCTACACCTGTGGCGAGACATCCGCACGTGTGGCAAACGGCGCCGTCGGCATCATTGGCGCCCAGGACAACCTCGATTCGTGGCGTGCGGCGTGCGCCGCGTGGTGGGCAGCGACACCGGACGCCTCCACGCCCCAGGCGCCGAAGCTCGTGTGGATGGATCACTAGGCTGGTTGCATGTCTGTGCTGAGCCAACCCGACCATCCAACAGCAGCCCAGCCCTCCCCGGACTGGCCGCAAGCCGGCCAGGCCGAGGTGGCGGACCCTCTGGTCCAACAGTCCCTCGGCCGCCTGGACGCTTTGCGCCGGACACCGGTGGCGGAGCATGAAGCGGTTTACAGCGAACTCCATGATGAACTGCGCGCCGCCCTGGACGCCGATCCGGCGGAGCACCACCGCGCCCGGATCAGGAATTCGGACGGCGCCTGATGCCGCTGCGCCTTGACCAGGCGTTGGTTGCGCGCGGCCTTGCCCGGTCCCGCACCCATGCCGCCATGCTGATAGCTGAAGGAAAAGTTAGCTCGTCGGGCCAAGTGCTCGGCAAGGCATCACTCCAGGTTCCTGAGGACAAAGACCTCGTGGTCCGGCACGACGGGCAGGACAGCTACGTGAGCCGCGCCGGGCACAAACTGGCAGGGGCCCTCGATGCCTTTCCCGAAGTTTCTCCCGCCGGGAAAAGGTGCTTTGACGCCGGCGCCTCCACCGGCGGCTTCACTGATGTGCTGCTCCGGCGCGGCGCCTCGCGGGTGGTGGCGGTCGACGTCGGGCATGGCCAGCTGGTCCCTCAGCTGCGGGACGATCCGCGCGTGGAAGTCCACGAGGGACTCAACGTCCGCTACATGAAGCCGCAGGACATAGGCGGCGCGGCTTCGCTGACCGTGGCTGACCTGTCCTTTATTTCCCTGACCCTGGTAGTGCAGCCGCTGGCGGATTGCACCGAGCCGGGCGGTGACCTGGTGCTGATGGTGAAGCCGCAATTCGAGATCGGCAAGGACCGCCTGGGCCGCACCGGGGTAGTCACCTCTGAACGGGAACGCCGGATGGCGGTGGAGAAAGTGGCCCGGGCAGCGCAGGAGGCGGGACTGGAGCTCGCCGGCCTTGCCCAGAGCCCGCTGCCCGGCCAGGACGGAAACGTTGAATACTTCCTGTGGATAAAGCGCAGGATCAACCAAGAGTTGCCTAAGATCGAAGAGCGAGACGCAGCCACCGCTGCCTTGCTCGGACGTATCTGGCACAACCACTAGAAAGCGGAACCTGATGAGCAGGCGTGTACTGGTCCTCGCCCACACTGGCCGTGAGGAATCTTTGAAGGCCGCCTGGGAGGCCTGCGCCCAGCTTCACGCCTCCGGCATAGTCCCGGTCATGCAGGAATCAGAGCTGGATGACATGGAAAGGTTCTTCGGACACCTCGCCCAGCCCGTGGAGGTGCTCCACGACCACGTCCAGCTCCCCGACGTTGAACTGGTGATGGTCCTCGGCGGGGACGGAACGATCCTGCGCGCGGCCGAACTGGTCCGGGAAGTGGACGTGCCGCTGCTCGGCGTCAACCTCGGCCACGTGGGCTTCCTCGCCGAAAGCGAACGGGCGGACCTGGCCCAAACCGTCGAATGGATCGCCAGCCGCGAATACACGGTGGAAGAGCGCATGACCATTGACGTCCAGGTGTGGGTCCGGGGACAGAAGATCTGGCACACCTGGGCCTTGAATGAGGCCGCAATCGAGAAGGCCAACCGCGAACGCATGCTCGAGGTGGTTACCGAGGTGGACCAGCGTCCGCTCACCTCCTTCGGCTGTGACGGCATCGTTGTTGCCACTCCCACGGGATCAACGGCCTACGCATTTTCAGCGGGCGGTCCTGTGGTGTGGCCGGAGGTGGAGGCACTCGTCATTGTCCCCATCAGCGCGCACGCACTCTTTGCCAAGCCGCTGGTGGTCTCGCCCCGCTCACGCCTCGCTGTCGAAGTCCTCGGCCGCACAGATGCCCAGGGCGTCCTCTGGTGTGACGGCCGGCGCTCCGTGGATCTGCCGCCGGGCGCCCGGGTGGAAGTGACGAAGTCAGCAACTCCTGTGCGGCTGGCGCGGACCCATCAGACCCCGTTCTCGGCGCGGCTGGTGCGGAAGTTCGAACTGCCCATCCACGGCTGGCGGGGACCCGTCCCCAAAGCCGAATCCATCCACACGGGCCCCATTCCCATCGTCCGGACACCCCGGCCCATGCCGCCGCTCCAGGTGGCCGGCAGCGGGCAGCCGGACGCCGATCCCGATCCCTCAACCGCAAAGTGAACCATGCTTGAAGAACTGAGAATCCGCGATCTGGGCGTCATTACTGACGCAACTCTGCCGCTGGGCCCCGGGCTCAGCGTGGTCACCGGCGAAACCGGTGCCGGAAAAACCATGGTGGTCACCGCCGTCGGCCTTCTCCTGGGAGCCCGAGCGGACGCCGGCGCCGTCCGCAGCGGTGCCAAGAGCGCAACTGCAGAGGCCGTGATTAAGCTCGATTCCGGCCACCCCGCCATTGCGCGCGCCCTCGACGCAGGTGCCGAAGCGGAAGAGTTCGACGGCGGCGCTGAGCTGATCCTCGCGCGCCGGCTTGGCTCAGATGGCCGCAGCCGTGCTTTCCTGGGCGGGCGTGCCGCACCGGTGGGTGTCCTTGCCGAGATCGGCGAAACGCTTGTTGTGGTCCACGGCCAGTCGGACCAGATCCGGCTCAAAGGCGCGGCAGCGCAGCGCGGGGCGCTGGATAAGTTCGCGGACGAATCGTTGGCCGGTCCGCTGGGCGCCTACCAGGACCTTTACAGCCACTGGAAGTCAATCCAGGCAGAGCTGGACTCGCTCCGCAGCGCCGCCCGGGACCGGCTCCGGGAAGCCGAGTCCCTGGAGGCGGCACTGGCTGAGATTGACGACGTGGACCCGCAGCCGGGGGAGGACGAACTCCTCAAAGCAGAGGCAGTCAAGCTCGCCAACGTCGAGGAACTGCGGATTGCGGCGAGCACCGCCCACCAGGCCCTGATCGCCGAGGACTTTGGCGAAGCAGGCGACGCAACAACCCTGGTGGATGCCGCCAAGCGCACCCTGGAGCACGTGGCTGAGCACGATGCCGAGCTCGGTTCCGCAGCAGCCCGGCTGGCTGAGGTGGGGTTCCTGCTGAACGATATCGCCACCGAACTGGCCAGCTACCAGGCCGGGCTGGACAGCGAAGGACCTGAACGGCTCGCCGAGATCGAGGACCGGCGCGCCGTCCTGGCCAAGCTGATCCGCAAGTACGCGCCCTCCGTCGACGAAGTCCTCCAATGGGCTGACAATGCCCGGGTGCGCTTTGAAGAGCTGCAGGACGATTCAACCCGGATCGAAACTTTGGACGCCGAGGTGACCCGGGCCGGGGCGGACCTGCAGAAGCAGGCGGCGGCCATCACTAAAATCAGGACCAAAGCGGCCAAGGAGCTTTCATCCCGCGTCAGCGCTGAACTGAAGGCCCTGGCCATGGCCGATGCCACATTGGTGATCAACCTCGAGGGCACTGGCCAGCCGGGACCGCATGGCGCGGACGAAATCAGTTTCCTGCTGCAGCCGCACTCAGGAGCTCCCGCCAGGCCGCTGGGCAAGGGGGCGTCCGGCGGTGAGCTGTCGCGCGTCATGCTGGCCATCGAGGTGGTGCTGGCCGCCGTCGACCCGGTTCCCACGTTTGTCTTCGACGAAGTGGACGCCGGAGTGGGCGGACGCGCCGCCGTCGAGATCGGCCGCCGTCTGGCCATGCTGGCACGCCACGTGCAGGTGCTGGTGGTTACCCACCTGCCGCAGGTGGCCGCCTTCGCGGATCAGCACATTACGGTCACCAAAACCTCCGTGAGGGGAGCGGACGGCAAGACAGCCACCGGTTTCACCTCAAGTGATGTCCGACTCCTCGCCGGCCCGGAACGGGTGCGCGAACTGGCCCGGATGCTGGCCGGCCAGGAAGACTCGGAGTCGGCGCAGGCACATGCGCAGGAGCTGCTGGACGACGCCAAACTGCTGCCACAGCGGGCCTGACCCGTTGCCGGCCACGGACGGCCGGCCCGGCGGGCCCCTTGCCTGCCTCAAGTCCGGAGCCGCAGTATGGATCATTTGGGGAACAATTACCGGACCCGTGGAAGGCTCATTTGATGATAGGCTCGAATTCCGTGGTGCAGCGATCAAATTCCCGTGTAAATTCCCGGTTCCCGGGCTCGTCCAAGACGACCAAACACATCTTCGTAACCGGTGGTGTGGCGTCCTCGCTCGGTAAGGGACTGACGGCATCAAGCCTCGGTCATCTGCTGCGGGCACGCGGCCTGTCTGTAACTATGCAGAAGCTCGATCCCTACCTGAACGTGGATCCGGGCACGATGAACCCCTTCCAGCACGGCGAAGTCTTCGTCACTGACGACGGCGCCGAGACAGACCTGGACATTGGACACTACGAGCGCTTCCTCGACGAAAACCTCGAGGGCTCGGCCAATGTGACCACCGGCCAGGTGTACTCCACCGTCATCGCGAAGGAACGCCGCGGTGAGTACCTCGGCGACACCGTACAGGTCATTCCGCACATCACCGATGAGATCAAGCGCCGCATGCGCCTTCCCGCCGAAGGCAAGAACGCCCCGGACGTCATCATCACCGAAATCGGCGGGACCGTTGGCGACATCGAGTCCCAGCCGTTCCTCGAATCGGCCCGCCAGGTCCGCCAGGACATCGGCCGCACCAACGTTTTCTTCCTGCACGTGTCCCTGGTGCCGTACATTGGGCCCTCCCAGGAACTGAAGACCAAGCCCACCCAGCATTCCGTGGCGGCGCTGCGCTCCATCGGCATTCAGCCCGAAGCGATCGTTATCCGCTCAGACCGCGAAGTGCCGGACGCCATGCGCGAAAAAATCGGCCGGATGTGCGACGTCGACATCGACGCCGTGGTGAACGCCGCAGATGCCCCCAGCATCTACGACATCCCCAAGACCCTGCACAGCCAGGGCCTGGATTCGTACATTGTGCGTGCCCTGGACCTGCCGTTCAAGGACGTCGACTGGACCAGTTGGGACAAGCTGCTTGAGGCCGTCCACAACCCCAAGCACCACGTTGAAATCGCACTGGTGGGCAAGTACATCGACCTCCCGGACGCCTACCTGTCCGTCACTGAGGCACTGCGCGCCGGCGGCTTCGCCAATGATGCCAAGGTCAAGATCCGGTGGGTCCCCTCCGACGAGTGTGAAACCCGTGAAGGTGCCATCCAGGCCCTGGACGGGGTCAACGCCATCTGCGTCCCTGGCGGCTTCGGCATCCGCGGCCTGGAGGGCAAGCTCGGCGCCCTCAAGTTTGCCCGCGAAACCAAGCTTCCCGTGCTGGGACTCTGCCTGGGCCTGCAGTGCATGGTCATTGAGTACGCCCGCAACGTTGTGGGGCTGGAGGGGGCTTCCTCCAGCGAGTTCGAGCCGGACTCCAAGTACCCCGTCATCGCCACGATGGAAGAGCAGCTGGAGTTTGTTGAAGGCGGCGGCGACCTCGGCGGCACCATGCGCCTGGGCCTCTACGAAGCCAAGCTTGATGCCGGCTCGGTGATCGCCGGGACGTACGGCAAGACCACCGTCAGCGAACGCCACCGACACCGCTACGAGGTGAACAACAAGTACCGTGAGCAGATCGCAGCCGAGGGGCTCGTCTTCTCCGGCACGTCGCCGGACGGCAAGCTGGTGGAGTTCGTCGAGCTCCCCGCCGACGTCCACCCGTACTACGTGGCCACCCAGGCGCACCCTGAGCTGAGCTCGCGCCCCACGCGTCCGCACCCGCTGTTTGCCGGGCTTGTGAAGGCAGCCCTGGACCACCAGGAGGGCGCCGACACGGCCGCCGGCCTTGGTGCTGTTGCTCCGGAGGCCGAGCAGTCCGGTACGGTAGCCGCTAAGTAGTTCCCGCACGACAAAAGGACGGCGCGATGCCCGGTACACCTGAAGCCACCCATGTAGTCCAGGTTTCGGATGCACCGAGCCCGCGCCGTCTTTTGTCTACGGAAAAGGTTTACGGAGGCCGGATCTGGGACGTGGTCAGTGACACCTTCCTGCTGCAGGAAACGGGGGAGGCCCTCACCCGGGACTACATTGAACACCCTGGCGCCGTGGCCGTCCTGCCCATGAACGACGACGGCGAGATCCTCCTTCTGAAGCAGTACCGGCACCCGGTGGGTATGGACCTCTGGGAGATTCCCGCCGGGCTGCTTGACATCGAAGGTGAGGACTTCGTGGTGGGCGCCGCCCGTGAGCTCGCCGAAGAGGCAGATCTCGCTGCCGGCACCTGGAATGTCCTGGCCGACTTCTTCAACTCACCCGGTTCCTCGAGCGAGGCCATTCGAATTTACCTGGCCCGAAACCTCACCTACGTCCCGGACCATGAGCGCCATTTGCGTACGGACGAGGAAGCCGAGATCGAGTTTCACTGGATCGCCCTTGACGACGCCGTGCAGTCCGTTCTGGCCGGCCGGCTCCACAACCCGTCCGCCGTCGTCGGGATTCTCGCCGCTGCAGCGGCCCGCGCTGAGGGATATGCCACTCTCCGCCCCGCGGACGCGCCCTGGCCCGCGCACCCCAGCCAGCGCTGATGGTCCCTGGTCCCTCTGCTGAGCTGGCTCCTGCTGCACCGGTTCAGGAAGCTCCGGAACAGATCAGTGACGCCGCGCGGCCAGTTGCCCCGCCATCGGCCATTGACCGCGGCATCACGGACTACCTGCAGCACATGGGCGTTGAACGGGGCGTTGCAGCCAACACGCTGGCGGCCTACCGCAGGGACTTGGCCCGGTACTCCCGGCACCTGGCCGCAGCCGGCTGCAGCCGCCCCGAAGACATCACCCGCCACCATGTGACAGGCTTCGTGCGCGCCCTCACGGACGGGTCCGACGGCGGGTCCGCCCTCGGCGTGCGCTCCGCCGCCAGGACAGTGGTGGCCGTCAGGGGGCTGCACAAGTTTTGGGCCCTGGAAGGGTTCACCACAACGGACCCCGCCAGTGATGTACACCCGCCCATGCCCGGGAAGCGCTTGCCAAAAGCCATCAGCGTGGACGAGGTCACCAGGATCCTGGAGGCGGCCGGAACCGACACCGCCACCGGGCTCCGCGACCGCGCACTCCTGGAATTCCTGTACTCCACCGGCGCCCGCATCAGCGAGGCGGTGGGGCTGGACGTGGATGACATCTCCCTGCAGGAGCCGGAGACGGGGCCGGCCATCGTACGGCTGTTCGGAAAAGGCTCCAAGGAACGGCTGGTACCGCTGGGTTCCTACGGCGCCCGTGCCCTCGATTCCTACCTGGTCCGCGGCCGCCCGCTGCTGGCCGCGAAGGGAAAGGGAACGCCGGCGTTGTTCCTTAACGCCCGCGGCGGCCGCATCAGCCGCCAGAGTGCCTGGACCATCCTGAAGGCTGCCGCGGAGAAGGCCAACATCACCAGGGACGTCTCACCGCACACCCTCCGGCACTCCTTCGCCACACACCTGCTCGAAGGCGGCGCGGACGTGCGCGTGGTCCAGGAGCTGCTGGGGCACGCGTCCGTGACCACAACCCAGGTCTACACACTGGTCACCGCGGACACCCTGCGTGAGACTTACGCCGCAGCACACCCGCGGGCACTGGGCTGATCGTGGCTGCTGCCGCAGTAGCACTGTGTTTCCTGCTCCGCGAGGTGGACGGCGCCTCCCAAGTCCTGCTGGGGATGAAAAAGACCGGCTTCGGGCGTGGAAAGATCGTCGGCATCGGCGGCCATGTGGAAGCGGGGGAAACTGACGCCGAAGCAGCCATCCGGGAGGTTCGGGAGGAAGCCGACGTGGGAATCCTTCCCGGTGACCTGAGGGACGCCGGCATCGTGCGCTTCGTGTTTCCTGCCAAACCCGAGTGGGACATGGACACGCGGCTGTTCACCTCCGTCCGCTGGGAAGGCGAGCCCACCGAGAGCGATGAGATTGCTCCGGCCTGGTTCGACACCGCTGCCCTGCCGGTGGACCGGATGTGGCAGGACGCCGGCCACTGGCTGCCGGTGGTACTCGAAGGCGGCAGGGTGAACATCGTGGTCACCATGGACAACGACAACGAAGCCGTCGCCTCATCGGAAAGCCTCCTCTTTTAAGGCAATAAGCAACATACCGCGGCCCGGCCACCGGGAGGTGACCGGGCCGCCGTCGTACCTTGGCCGATGAGGCGCCTAAGGCAGGTGCCGCTCCTCGGGCCCCACGTATTCGCTCAGCGGCCGGATCAGGGAGTTGGCCTCCAGCTGCTCCATGATGTGCGCGGTCCACCCGGTAATGCGGCTGGCCACAAACAGGGGAGTGAAGGTGGGGGTATCGAAGCCCATGAGGTGGTAGGTGGGGCCGGCCGGATAATCGAGATTTGGCTTGATGCCCTTCGCCTCGTCCATGGCTGACTCCAGCCCGTTGTAGAGCCCCAGCAGCTCAGGGCGGCCGTAGTGGGCGATCATTTTGTCCAGGGCGGCCTTCATGGTGGGCACCCGTGAGTCACCGTGCTTGTAGACGCGGTGACCGAAGCCCATGACCTTCTTTTTCTGGGCCAGCGCGTCTTCCATCCATGCCTTGGCGCGGGCCGCCGCTTCCTCCAGGGATTCCTGCGGCCGGATGCCGATCTCGTCGAAGGTGTGCATCACGGCCTCGTTGGCGCCGCCGTGCAGTGGCCCCTTCAAAGCACCGATGGCTCCCGTCACCGCCGAGTGCAGATCCGCGAGCGTGGAGGTGATCACCCTGGCTGTGAAGGTCGAGGCATTGAAGGAGTGCTCGGCGTAGAGGATCATTGAGACGTTGAAGGCCTCCACCACCTCCGGCACCTGTTCCTCGCCGAAGGTCATCCACAGGAAATTCGCGGAATAGCCGAGGTCATCACGGGGTTCGATGAGACCGTGCCCGTGGCGGCGGCGCTGGTCGTAGGCCACCACCGCCGGCATGGCCGAGAACAGGTCAATGGCTTTGGCCATGTTGGCCTCGCGGGAGGAGTCCTCAGCGAGGAGATGCCGGGCTCCCATTACCGAGGCGGCGGTCCGGCAGACATCCATCGGATGGGAGCTCTCCGGCAGCGCGTCGATAACCTGCTTGACCACCGGGTCCAGGTCACGGCCCGCCCGCTCCCGGGCAGTGAACTCTGCCAGCTGCTGCCGGCCGGGCAGCTCACCATTCCACAGCAGGTAAGCCACTTCCTCGAAGCTGCACCTTGCGGCAAGCTCCTGGACCGGGTAGCCCCTGTAGAGCAGGGAATTGGTGTCCGGGTTGACCTTTGAGACGGACGTGTAATCCACCACTACGCCGGCAAGACCTTTTTTGATGTCCTCTTCAGCCATGCTGAAACTCCTTCGTTCCTGTCGCCTGTTGTGCCGGACCGGGCCGGCGTGGCTTTCCCTACTCCCCGGGGACCCGGAAATTGAATACTCCGCTGTCGAAGCGGTTATAGCCTTCGTAGTCAACGAGATCGTATAAGCGTGCGCGGGTCAGCATGCTGCCCACCTGCGCTTCCTGCGTGCCCTCAGCCTTGATCGATTCCAGCGTACGCTCGGCGGCGCCCATGGCACTACGGAGAAGCGTTACCGGATAGATGACCATGTTCACGCCGGCACGTTGAAGCTGCTCCGTGGTGAACAGGTCGCTCCTGCCGAACTCGGTCATGTTGGCAAGGATCGGCACGTCCACGGCTTCCCGGATGGCCCGGAACTCGCCAAGGTCCTTCATGGCCTCGGGGAAGATGGCGTCCGCTCCCGCTTCCACCAGGGCCCGGGCGCGGTCCTGCGCGGCCTCGAGCCCGTCCACGGCGCGGATGTCGGTGCGCGCCATGATGAGGAAGTTCGGGTCGCGGCGGGCGTCCGCAGCTGCCCGGATGCGTTTGGTTGCCGTCTCCAGGTCCACAACGTTTTTGCCGTCCAGGTGGCCGCAGCGCTTGGGGTTGAACTGGTCCTCGATGTGAAGCCCGGCCAAACCTGCGTTCTCAAGTTCCTGCACCGTCCGTGCCACGTTCATTGGTTCACCAAAGCCGGTGTCGGCGTCCACGATTGCGGGCAGGTCCGTCATGCGGGCAATTTGCCCGGCGCGGGTGGCCACTTCCGTGAGGGTGGTCAGGCCGATGTCGGGCAGGCCCAAATCATTGGCCAGGACGGCCCCGGAAATGTAGACGCCGGCAAAGCCCTTTTCCTCGATCAACCGGGCCGAGAGCGGGTTGAATGCCCCGGGGAACTGGGCGATGGTCCCGGCGGCAAGGAGTTCACGGAACCGGAGCCGCTTCTGCTCGGGCGTTACCTGGGAGTACAGCATCAGAAGAGTCCTTTGGGGGAGGCGGCGGGATCGATGACGCCGGGCGCCGCGGTGATGTTCAGCTGGTCCAGCTCGCCGGCAGCGAGCTCCGGCAGGCGTTCGACGGCGGCAAGGAACCGATCGATCTCTGCCTCCTCCACGAGGCCGGCGGCGAGGGTGCGGAACTTGTTGACGTACTGAGAACGGCCGAAGGGGCGGGCGCCGAGCGGGTGGGCGTCGGCAACGGCGATCTCATCCTTGAGGACGGTCCCGTCTGCGAGGGTGATTTCCACGGAGCCGCCGAAGGCCTTCTCCGAAATGTCCAGCGAGTGGTACCGGCGGGTCCACTCGGGGTCTTCCTCGGTGCTGACCTTTTGCCACAGGTCTACAGTGTCCGGCCGGGCAGCACGGGCAGGGGAGTAGGAATCCACGTGGTGCCAGGCGCCGTCCTGCAGGGCGACAGTGAAGATGTAGGGGATGGAGTGGTCAAGGGTTTCCCGCGAAGCGGTGGGGCTGTACTTCTGCGGATCGTTGGCCCCGGACCCGATGACATTGTGGGTGTGGTGGCTCGTCCGGATCAGCACGGACTTCACGTTGGCGGGATCCGTAGCCTCAGGGTGCTTCCGGTTCAGCTTCCGCGCCAGGTCAATCCAGGCCTGCGCCTGGTACTCAGCGGAGTGTTCTTTGGTGTAGGTGTCCAGGATGGCCCGCTTGGCCTCGCCGGCTTCGGGCAGTGGTACCTGGTAGGAGGCGTCCGGGCCGTCCAGCAGCCAGGCGATCACCCCGTCCTCGCCTTCGTAAATGGGAACCGGGGAAGTCTGTCCGCGCATCGCCCGGTCTGCCGCTTCCACTGCCATCTTGCCGGCGAAGGCTGGGGCGTGGGCCTTCCACGTGGAGATCTCACCCTTGCGGGACTGCCGCGTGGCGGTGGTGGTGTGCAGGGCCTGTCCCACGGACTGGAAGATGGTTTCGACGTCGAGCCCCAGCAATGTTCCGATCCCCGCCGCGGCGGAAGGGCCCAAATGGGCAACATGGTCGATCTTGTGCTTGTGCAGGCAGATTGCCTTCACCAGGTTCACCTGGATTTCATATCCTGTGGCGATGGCACGCACCAGGTCCCGGCCGCTGGACCCCACATGCTGGCCCACGGCGAGGATCGGCGGAATGTTGTCCCCGGGGTGGGAGTAATCCGCCGCCAGGAACGTGTCATGGTAGTCCAGCTCACGCACCGCCACCCCATTGGCCCACGCCGCCCACTCAGGGGAGACGCGCTCGCCGATCCCAAAGACATGTGAGCCCTTCCCGCCGGAGCTGGGGCCGTGGGTGAGTGCCTGCGCCCGGGCTGCAATGATCGGTGCCCGGTTGAGCGAGGCGACTGCCACGGAAGCGTTGTCAATAACGCGGTTGATCACCATGTCCGTGACGTCGGCGGGCACCTTTACGGGATCGGCTGCAACCTTCGCGATTTTGTACGCAAGCTGGTCCTCGCGCGGCAGGTTTTCTTCGCTTTTGTAAACGCGGACGTGGTGTTCCTTGACCATGGTGCTCCTTAGCGGGATGGGTGGGTGGCTTTGATGTGGCACAGGCTGCGGTGGAGGTGGAGGGTGGTGGCGGCCTGGGCCAGGCGCGGGTCCCGGGCCGCAATGGCCTCGGCAATGGTGGCATGCTCCGCCGCTGCTGCTGTGAGCCGGGAAGCGTCATCGGCAGCAAGGCGTCGGATGCGGACCAGATGGACCCGAAGGCTGCGCATGGCCTGGGCAAGGTAGGAATTGGAGATGGCGGAATCAACGGCGGAGTCCAGCCGGCCCACCAGCAGGTAATAGTCCTCCAGGGCGGGGGCAGCCCCGGTAAGGAGCGACGGCGCTGCCCGGAAGCCGGCTTCGAGCTCCCGGAACGTTTCCGGATCGCCGCGTTCGGCGGCGAGGGCGGCTGCTTTGCCTTCCAGCGTCTCCCGGAGTTCGAACAGTTCGTCAATATCCTCCAGCGAAATATCTGTGACGACGACGCCGCGGCCGCCCGCCGCCGTCGTCAGTCCTTCTGCGGTCAGGCGCCCCAGCGCCTCCCGGAGTGGCGTGCGTGAGACGCCCAGGCGTTCTGCCTGCTCCACTTCGGCAAGCAGGGCGCCTGGCTGGAGGCGCCACTGGACGATGTCATCGCGCAGCGCGGCGTAGGCGCGGTCGCTTGCTCGCACTGGTTTCCCTTCGATGGTGGAAGGCCAGTGTATACAGGAGGGCCTGCCTTTGCACCGTTCCCCGAAAAAAGACCATCAACTCCCGCCGTGTGTATACAGCGGCTCTCCAGGTGCTCGATCCAGCCTATGTACAGGCCGGGTTAGCGGCCGCTCCACCGGTATTCGTTCTCCGGCCGGCCCGGCGTGCCGTAGCGGGATGTCCTGGATACCGTTCCGGCGTCGGCGAGGTACTCCAGGTAGCGGCGCGCGGTGACGCGGGACATGCCCAGCGCGTCCATGACCTCGGTGGCGGAGACGGCGCCGTGCTGCTGCTTTATGAACTCCTGGACCGAAGCCAGGGTGGACACCGAGAGGCCCTTCGGCAGGGGCAGTTCGGAGGGTGCCCGCAGGCTGGCAAACGCCTGGTCCACGTCCGTTTGGGAGGCCCCTGACTTCCCGTACCCGCCTTGCGGTCCGGCCAGTTGCTGCCGGAACTGCTGGTAGCTTGCCAGTTTGTCCGCAAAGGTTGCGTAGGTGAACGGCTTGATCAGGTACTGGACAACACCGATGGCAACGGCGCTGCGGACGATGGCCAGCTCCCGGACTGCTGTGATGGCGATGATGTCTGCAAGTATTCCTGCCGCCCTCATCCGGCGGGCAATGTCCAGGCCATGGAGGTCGGGCAGGTTCATGTCCAGCAAAACAAGTTCCACCGGGTTTCCTGCGGCGGCGAATTCGTTCAGCAACCGCAGGGCTGACTGGCCGTCGGGGGCGGTGCCGGCGAGTTCGAAGCCTGGCAGCCGCCCCACGTAGGCTGCGTGCGCGGCGGCTGAGATGGCCTCGTCCTCCACCACGAGGACCCGGATGATGCTCATTGTTGGTGCTCCTTCTGTGCCGGGATTGCTGCGGGGAGGAACACCTCGAACTTGGCGCCCCGCCGTCCATTAATGGCAAGGCTGCCTCCCAGGCGCTGGACCGCCTGCCGTACCAGGGCGAGCCCAATGCCCCGGCCGCCGGGGCCTGCCGGTTTGGTGCTGTACCCGTGCCGCAGAATGTTCTCCGCTGCGGCCTGATCGATGGCGGGGCCGGAATCATGGACTGTGATGTCCAGTCCTTCCTCGTCGGACTCCACCGTGAGCTCCACCCGGCGCGGCGGCGGGCCGTCCGCCGCCGCGTCCATGGCGTTGTCCAGCAGGTTACCAAGGATGGTCACCAGGTCCTGGACGGCGATTCCGGCAACACTGGCTGAGCCGAGGGTTGCAACATCCAGCTGCACCCCGCGTTCGTGGGCTTCAGCCACCTTGCCCATCACCAGGGCGCCAACAACGGGCTCATCCACGGAGCTGAGCATGTCATCGGTCAGCTGCTGGCTAAGCTCCAGGTCCTTGGTGGCGAAGGCCAGGGCCTCCTGGGTGCGGCCCAGTTCCAGTAGGGAAACCATGGTGTGCAGCCGGTTGGCGTGTTCGTGCGTCTGGGCCCGGAGGGCATCGGAGAGGGTGCGCATTGTTTCCAGCTCGCTGCCAAGGGCTTCTATTTCTGTGCGGTCCCGCAATGTTGCCACGGTGCCGTACACGGGCGTTCTGCCGCGGCTGCCCGGGGATCCGGGCCCCTTGGCGGGACCCTGGTTGACCACCAGGATGCGCGAACCGGTCAGGATGATCTCGTCCTTGGCGCTCCGCCCGGACTCGAAGAGCGTCCGGAGCCCCTCCTCGAGCGGCAAGTCGGCCAGCGAGGGCGGACGGGCAGGGTCTTTGCTGGCGGGTCCTTCCAGGCCCAGCAGTTCCGCCGCCTGGTCGTTGTACATCACCACCTGGCCCTTTGTGTCGATGAGGATCAGTCCCTCCCGTACGGAATGCAGCACCGATTCGTAGTATGCAAACAGTTGGGCAAGCTGCTCCGGCCCCCAGCCGCGGGTGACCCGGCGGAGGTAGCGGCCCAGCAGCCACGACGCGAGGGAGCCCCCCACCAGCAGGGCCAGGCCGATGGCCAGGAGGGCGGGCAGGCGCCCGGCGAGGGCCACATCGATGGTCCGCACAGTCACGCCGACAGACACCATAGCCTTCACCGCTCCCGCGCCGTCCTTGACTGGAACGATGGAGCGGACTGATGGCCCAAGGGTTCCGGCCACCACCTCAGTGAAGGCCTCGCCGCGAAGCGCGGCCTCGATGGAACCAATGTAGGGCCGTCCGATTTCCTCGTTCCGGGGATGCGTCCACCGCGTCCGGTCCGGCGCCATGATGGTGATGAAGTCCACGCCGGTTGCCGCTATGACGTTATTGGCAAACGGCTGGAGGGTAGGGGACGGGTTTGGGGAAGCGGCCGCTTCCAACACCAGCGGACTGGCTGCGATGGCAGCTGCTATTCCCGCCATCCGCTGCCCCGCTTCGTCATAGGTACGGTCGCGGGCGTCCACATACGTGGCCGTGCCAACCACGGCGATGAACGCCGCCACAATCAGCAGGTTCGCCACGAAGAGCCGTCGGGCGATACTCCAGCGGTGGATCATCTGTACCTCCCACGACCAATATGAACGCAACGGTGAGCTGGATCACCACGTGCCCAATGATGGATATCACACCGGAGGACGCGTAGAGCCCAGAGATTGTGCCGCAGCGTCTATCAGATTATCCAAAGGAGACACATCATGGCTTCTCAACGAGGAGAGTCGCTTGACACCGTGGGGACGCGGCGCAAGGGCATCGACAAATCGCATTACCTCTACATCGCCGTTATCGCCGCCGTCATCCTCGGCGCACTGGTCGGCCTGATGTTCCCTGAGGTTGGCAAATCCCTCAAGCCGCTCGGCGACGGGTTCATCAAGCTCATTAAGATGATGATCGCTCCGGTGATCTTCTGCACCATCGTCCTGGGCATCGGCTCCATCGCCAAGGCGGCCACGGTGGGCAAAGTGGGCGGCCTGGCGCTCGGTTACTTCGTCGCGATGTCGACGTTCGCGCTCGCGATCGGCCTGGTGGTGGGCAACCTGATCCACCCGGGCGAGGGCCTGAAGCTGGCGCCGTACGATCCCAACAAGAAGGCAGAGGTCGACAGCACCGTTGCCTTCCTGCTCAACATCATCCCGGGCGATATTCCGGTCCTGCCGACGCTGTTCGCCGCCATCCTCGTTGGCTTCGCGCTTCAGAAGATGGGCCCGCAGGGCGCGCCGATCCTCAAGGCCATCGGCCACGGCCAGGTACTGGTCTTCCGCATCCTGATCATGATCATGTGGCTCGCCCCCGTCGGCGCCTTTGGTGCCATCGCCGCCGTAGTTGGCGCCACCGGCTTCCAGGCCATCGTCAGCATGTTCACCCTGATGGCCGCCTTCTACATCACCTGCGCCCTGTTCATCGTCATCATCCTGGGCGGCCTGCTCAAGGTGGTTACCGGGGTCAACATCTTCAAGCTGATGAAGTACCTGGGCCGGGAGTACCTGCTCATCTTCTCCACGTCCTCCTCCGAAGCTGCCCTGCCCCGCCTGATCGCCAAGATGGAACACCTCGGCGTCTCCAAGCCTGTCGTCGGCGTCACGGTACCCACCGGCTACTCCTTCAACCTGGACGGCACGGCCATCTACCTGACCATGGCCTCTCTCTTCGTTGCCAACGCCATGGGAACCCCGCTGGACCTCGGCGCACAGATCTCCCTGCTGGTCTTCATGATCATCGCTTCCAAGGGCGCCGCCGGCGTCACCGGCGCCGGCCTGGCCACCCTTGCCGCCGGCCTGCAGGCACACAAGCCGGAACTGCTGGGCGGCGTGGGCATGATCGTCGGCATCGACCGGTTCATGTCCGAGGCCCGTGCCCTCACCAACTTCACCGGCAACGCTGTGGCCACCATCCTGATCGGCACCTGGGTCAAGGAGATCGACGGCGCCCAGGTAAACGACGTCCTCTCCGGCCGCGAACCGTTCGACGAGGCAACGATGATGGCGCACCACCACGGCGAGGTGGTGCACAAGGAAGAAGGAGCCCGGACGGTTCCCGCCAGCGCCTGATCCTCCTTACGGGCGGAAGCTCTGCCGACAAGACAAAATTGCCCCCGCAGCCTTCGCTGCGGGGGCAATTTTGTCTTGTTGCAGGCCAACCTTCGACCTCAGCTAGAGGGTCAAGGCTCAACATCCGCAGAAAGTCAAGTTGCCTCGAATACCGTGTCGGGCGCTGTAACCTTGGGAAGAAGAAGGAGCGTTGCTGGCCAGCCAGCGGCAGGAAATCAACGTCATCGAAAGTGTGGATAGATACGTGAGCAGCGAACAGGGTTCAGCAACTCTGGAGGGCACGCAATTCGACCTGGAAGATGCGGTGATGGGACCCACCGGGCGCCCCTACCGTGAGTTCCCGGAACCAGCGCCCCTGGCCTCCCACGGTCCGGCCCGCGTCATTGCCATGGTCAACCAAAAGGGCGGCGTAGGGAAGACCACCTCCACCATCAACCTCGCGGCGGCACTGGCCGAGTACGGCCGCCGTGTGCTCCTGGTCGACTTTGATCCCCAGGGCGCACTGTCTGCCGGCCTGGGCGTTAACCCCCATGAACTCGACCTCACGGTCTATAACGTGCTGATGGACCGCAAGGTGGACATCCGTGACGCCATCCACCAGACCGGCGTCGAAAACGTGGACCTCCTGCCCGCAAACATCGACCTTTCCGCGGCGGAAGTCCAGTTGGTCAACGAGGTGGCCCGCGAGCAGGTCCTCGACCGTGCCCTCAAAAAAGTGGAGGACGATTACGACGTCGTCCTCATCGACTGCCAGCCGTCCCTTGGCCTCCTGACCGTCAACGCCCTCACCGCCGCGCACGGCGTCATCATCCCGCTCATCTGCGAGTTCTTCGCCCTGCGCGCGGTTGCGCTATTGGTGGAGACCATAGACAAGGTCCAGGACAGGCTTAACCCGCGCCTGCAGGTGGACGGTGTTCTGGCCACCATGTACGACGCCCGGACGCTGCACAGCCGCGAGGTCATTACCCGCCTGGTGGAGGCCTTCGGGGACAAGGTTTTCGAAACCGTCATCAAGCGCTCCATCAAGTTCGCGGACGCTACTGTCGCAGCAGAACCGATCACCAGCTACGCGGGCAACCACGTGGGTGCCGACGCCTACCGCAGGCTGGCCAAGGAGCTGATTTCGCGCGGCGGCGCACCGTAGCCACCCGGGTGGCCGAATCAAAACCCGGCTTCGAGGTACGGCTTGCCAACTTCACAGGACCCTTCGACCTCCTGCTGGGACTGATTGCAAAGCACCAGCTGGACATCACCGAGGTAGCCATTGCCACGGTGACCGACGAGTTCATCAAGTACATCCGGAACCTGCAGAAACTGGGCGAAGAGTGGGCCCTGGACGAGGCCAGTGAGTTTCTGGTCATCGCGGCCACGCTGCTGGACCTCAAAGCCGCCCGGCTGCTCCCTGCCGGGGAGGTCGAGAACGATGAAGACATCGCGCTGCTGGAAGCCAGGGACCTGCTCTTCGCCCGGTTGCTCCAGTACAAGGCCTTCAAGCACGTCGCGGGCCTTTTGGGCGAAACCCTGCAGCAGGAGGCCGAGCGCTTTCCCCGGCAGGTGGCACTGGAGGGACACTTCGCCGCCATGCTTCCCGAGCTCGTCTGGAAGCACACTCCGCAACAGTTTGCCCGCATGGCTGAGGCCGCACTGCTGCCAAAGGCCTCAAAGCCAACAGAAGTCGGCCTGTCCCACCTTCATGGGGGCAATGTCAGCGTAAAGGAGCAGGCAGAAGCGATGGGCCTGCGGCTTCAGCTTGAATCACCGCTGACCTTTCGCGCCCTGATCGCCGATGCCGAATCCACCCTGGTGGTTGTTGCGAGGTTCCTTGCCCTCCTGGAACTGTTCCGGGACAAGGCCGTTTCCTTCGACCAACTGTCCCCGCTCGGGGACCTGGCTGTTCATTGGACTGCCGGAAAGGCGGAATGGTCTGCCGAAAACCTGAGCGAAGAATTTGAGGAGCAGCTGTGACTGAGCAGCCAACAAAAGCGGCCCCCGCTGCGGAGCCGGACATTGAAAGTCTTCCCGGCGGGGCCAAGGCCGCCCTTGAGGCGGTACTTATGGTCATCGACCAGCCGGCCTTGGAGGAAGAACTGGCGGCAGGACTTGACCTTCCCCTTGCCACGGTCGCTGCCCTGCTCGCAGAACTTCAGCGGGAGTATAGCGGCTATACTGTTAAAGCCCCGGATTTGGATCAAGCCAGTGGAACTGGTCTAGGCTCCAGCCCCCGGGGTTTTGAATTGCGGAAAGTCGCCGGTGGCTGGCGGATCTACTCCCGTACGGAGTTTGCGCACATCGTGGGCAAATATGTGCTGGAGGGCCAGACGGCCAGGCTTACCCAGGCCGCCTTGGAAACGCTGGCGGTCATTGCATACCGCCAGCCGGTTTCCAGGACCAGGGTGTCCGCAATCAGGGGAGTCAATGTTGACTCTGTCGTACGGACGCTTGCCCAGCGCGGACTGATCGAGGACTCGGGAACGGATGCAGAGTCCGGCGCCATCCTCTACCGGACCACTTCATATTTCCTGGAACGGATGGGGATCGGCTCGGTGGCTGAGCTGCCGCTGCTGTCCCCGCATCTGCCGGGGCTGGACGGTATCGCAGAGTTCTACGACACCGAAGGAATGTAGCCAGGGCGCAACCCCGGGCTGCACGCAAGAGTACTCACAAGGGCAGATTATTTCTGCAGGGCTGGCTAGGGTTGTCCATGGACACCCAGCCGGTCAACATATCGAAGGACGGGTCATGACACAGGCGGGACGCCAGGGTTCACCACGTAACGGTTCGGGACGTAACGGTTCGGAACGAAACTCATCACAGCGCAGCTCCTCCCAGGGCGGCAAGCCGGGCGGCGGTTTCCGCGGCGGGGCCCCAAAGCGCGGTGCCGGATTCGGCAGCGACCGCCCGCACCGCGCACCCAAGCCCCGCGAGGAGCGCTTCATCGATCCGGACGAGGCTGCTGCCGGTGGCCAGCCGGGCCGTGGGGCAACGGATCCAAAATCCGCCAAACCCTCTTCACGGAAGCCTGCCGCCCGCAAGCCCGGCGCGAAGAAAGCACCAGGGACCCCGGGAGCCCTTAAGCCAAAACCGCGCACCGGCGCGCCGGGAGCAGCAGCTTCCCGTGCTTTCGGCAGCGAACGCTTCGGCCAGAACCTGGGTCCGGTCCGCCGGCCCTCCCGCAGGAAAGCCCCGCGGGGCGAGGTTCCCCAGTCTGAACTCCATGATGCCGACGGCGTCCGCCTGCAGAAGGTCATGGCCTCCGCCGGCGTCGCGTCACGCCGTGTCTGCGAGGAAATGATTGCCGAGGGCCGGGTGGAGGTGGACGGCCAGGTAGTCACCGAGCTCGGCGTCCGCATCGACCCCAAAACCGCTGTCATTCACGTTGATGGACTCCGGATCCAGCTCGACGAGAACCTGGTGTACATGGTGTTCAACAAGCCCAAGGGCGTTGTTTCCACCATGGAGGATCCCGAGGGCCGCCCCTGCATCAGCGACTTCCTCCGCCACCAGCAGGGCGAACGCCTGTTCCACGTGGGCCGGCTCGACGTCGCTACCGAGGGCCTGCTGCTGCTGACCAACGACGGCGAACTCGCCAACCGCCTGACGCACCCCTCCTACGAGGTGCCCAAGACGTACCTGGTCCAGGTCCGGGGCCCCTTCCCGCAGGGCATTGGTGCCAAGCTCAAGGAAGGTGTGGAACTTGAGGACGGTTTCGCGTCAGTGGATTCCTTCCGGCTCGTGGATTCCACTCCCGGCCACGTCCTGATCGAAGTAGTGCTGCACTCTGGCAAGAACCGCATTGTCCGCCGCCTGTTCGACGCCGTCGGATTCCCGGTACTGCGGCTGGTTCGCGTCAAGGTAGGTCCCATCGGCCTGGGTGACCAGCGCCAGGGAAGCATCCGCAACCTTGGCAAGCAGGAAGTCGGCCATCTGCTGGCGTCCGTAGGGCTCTAGGGCATGTCCGCTTTCCACAGCCAGGGCCGCGGGCACCTGGACGGTCCCGTGGTGGTCCTCGGCACGGGGCTTCTGGGCACCAGCATCGGGTTGGGCCTGCGCGGCCGGGGTGTGCCGGTTTTCCT
Source organism: Arthrobacter sp. sptzw42 (assembly GCF_059089685.1). Taxonomy (NCBI): domain Bacteria; kingdom Bacillati; phylum Actinomycetota; class Actinomycetes; order Micrococcales; family Micrococcaceae; genus Arthrobacter; species Arthrobacter sp. sptzw42. The sequence continues at coordinate 218,677 of NZ_JBNHEX010000006.1, read as the reverse complement.
TTCCGACCCTTCGCCCACCAACCAGGCTGTTGCGGTGGACATTGGCGCGGGCCAGCCCTTGGCCGGGTTTGCCGGCGCCAGCCCGCAGCTGGTGGTTGTCGCGGCACCGCCGGATGTCACGGCCGATGTTGTGGCAAAGGCGCTGGCTGATTACCCGCACTCCGTTGTTGTGGACATCGCAAGTGTCAAGGCGGAAATCCTCGCTGCGCTGCGCAGCCGCGGCGTGGATCTTTCCCGCTACGTTGGCACGCATCCTATGGCCGGGCGGGAAAAGTCCGGCCCCGTTGCAGCCCGCGGAGAGCTATTCACCTCGATGCCCTGGGTAGTCTGCCCCTCGGAGGAAACGTCCGGCGCTGCCCTTCAGACCGCCCGCTCACTGGCTACGGACCTGGGGGCGGTTGTTTCCCAGTTCACTGCTGACGAACACGATGAAGCCGTGGCCCTGGTATCGCATTTGCCGCAGGTCATGTCATCGCTTTTGGCCAGCCGGCTGCAGGGAACCCCGCTGCACGCATTGTCCCTTGCAGGCAACGGATTGCGGGATGTCACCCGGATCGCCGCGAGTGATCCTTCCCTCTGGGTCCAGATCCTGGGCGGCAACGCGGCCAAGGTGGTCGAAATTCTCTATGGTGTTCGGGAGGACCTCAACCGCCTTATCAGCACGCTGGAAGAGCCAACAGCCCCGGGCGCCCGGCTTGACCTGGCACAGCTGATGAGTGAAGGCAACGCGGGACAGGCGCGGATTCCGGGCAAGCACGGCGGGCCTCCCCAGGCGTATTCGTGGCTCACCGTCCTGGTGGACGACAAGCCGGGTCAAATTGCCCGGCTCCTCACCGAGATCGGCGAAATCGGCGTGAACCTTGAGGACCTGCGCCTGGACCACTCGTCAGGCCAAAACGTGGGTATGGTGGAAATCTCCGTGTTGCCGAACAAGCATGACCACCTGATCGAAGCACTCAACGACCGCGGATGGCGGGTACTCCAGTAATGACACAAGAACTTCTTGACACCGTGCCCGCGCTTCGCGTCGGCAGGCCGTTGGTGGTTGCCATCGACGGGCCGTCGGGTTCCGGCAAGTCCAGCGTCAGCAAGGAAGTGGCCCGCAGGCTCCGGCTTGCCTACCTGGACACCGGCGCAATGTACCGGGCTCTTACCTGGTACTGCCTCAACCAGGGCATCGACCTTGACGACGGCGCGGCGGTGGAGCAGGCGTCCAGGGACCTGGTCCTGGCCCTGAGCACCAGCCCGCAGGAGGAGTACGTCCGCGTGGGCGGGGTTGACGTTACGGATGCCATCCGTGAACCTGCCATCTCCTCGGCAGTCAGTGCCGTTGCCACCACCCTTGGGGCGCGGACGGAGCTCATCCGTCGCCAGCGCGAACTGATCGACAAGCACCACCGCCGAATGGTGGTGGAGGGCAGGGACATCACCACCGTCGTCGCCCCCGGTGCTGAGGTGCGCATGCTGCTGACGGCCAGCGAAGAGGCACGGCTGCGCCGGCGCGGAATCCAGCTCGGCGGTACCCAAAACGCCGAGCAGCTGGCCGCACAGGTAACGCACCGTGACGCCAAGGACTCCACGGTGGTCAACTTCACGCAGGCCGCTTCCGGCGTAGTGACCCTCGATTCTTCCGATTTGGACTTCGACCAAACAGTTGCCGCGGCCCTCGTGATTGTGACCAAGGTTTTGAACCGTGACTGATACCACCGCGGCCAAGCCCAGGCCGGACATCCCATCCGCCTGGACCATGGCCTGGAGCAGGCCCGTCGGCTGGATCCTGGACCACCTGGTCTACCGGACGTCGGTCACCGGCCGGGACAACGTTCCCACCGGCGGTCCCGTCATTTTCGCAGGCAACCACATCAGCTTCCTGGACGGACCGGTGATGTTCGGGGCTTCGCCGCGCCCCATGCACATCCTGGTGAAACAGGAGATGTTCAAGGGCTTTCTTGGCGGGGTGCTGACCGCATCCGGCCAGTTGCCCGTGGACCGGTCAGGTGACCGTGCGGCACTGCAACGCTGCAAGGACGTGCTGGACTCCGGCCGTTGCGTCGGGATCCTTCCCGAAGGTACGCGGGGGAGCGGGGCAGCCGCTGACATCAATGGCGGCGTGGCCTGGCTTGCGTTGAACTCCGGCGCTCCGGTAGTGCCGGTGGCCATCCTGGGCACCCGCAAGGGGGACGAGCACCTGGATTCGGTTCCGCGGCCGGGCAGGCGGTTCCACGTCAGCTTCGGAAATGCGCTGACGCTGACACGAAGGGCCGGTGAAAGCGGCCGGGCTTCCATGGACCGGGCGGCCCTGGAGATCCGGGCGGCATTATCGGGGCACGTGCAGGACTCCATCCAGCTCACGGGCCAGCCCCTGCCGGATGCACACTTTTCCAAAGATTTCACAGCAGTAGCCGGGACGCCGGCAGATGACCACTAAGGACGATGCAATGAGCGACACAACCCAGAATTCCGGCCACACCGGCGCGGGCGATGACGAATACATCCCCTCCGGCGCGGACCAGGTGGCCGAACGGCTGGCCGCGATAGACGACGACGAGGCGGAGCTCCGTGCTGCCTCGCTCCGGGCGGGCCTGGAGGACTACGACCTTGACGAGGACGACGCCGCGCTGCTCAGCGGCGAATACGACGACGAGGACTATGAAGGCCCGGTCAAGCTCGATCCCGTCCTGGCCATCATCGGGCGCCCCAACGTCGGCAAGTCCACCTTGGTCAACCGCATCCTGGGCCGCCGCGAAGCCGTAGTGGAGGACACCCCCGGCGTTACCCGCGACCGCGTGATGTACTCCGCCAACTGGAACGGCCGCAACTTCACCCTGGTGGACACCGGCGGCTGGGAGCACGACGCGCGGGGCATTCACGCGCGGGTGGCCGACCAGGCGGAAATGGCCGTGGAACTTGCAGACGCAGTCCTCTTCGTGGTTGATTCCGCTGTGGGTGCCACCGCCACCGACGAAGGTGTGATGAGGATGCTGCGCCGCAGCAAGAAGCCGGTCATCATGGTGGCCAACAAGGTTGACGACTTCGCCCAGGAAGCCGACTCCGCCACGTTGTGGGGCCTCGGCTTCGGCGAGCCGTATCCGGTCTCTGCGCTGCATGGCCGTGGCGTGGCCGACCTTTTGGACCATGTCATGGACGTCCTCCCCGAGTTCTCCACGATCGAAGGATTGGAACGCTCCGGCGGCCCCCGCAGGATTGCGCTGATCGGGCGCCCCAACGTGGGCAAGTCTTCACTGCTGAATAAGCTGGCCGGCACCGAGCGAGTGGTGGTGGACAACACCGCCGGCACAACCCGTGATCCCGTGGACGAATTTATCGAACTTGGCGGCCGCACCTGGCGGTTCGTGGACACTGCAGGCATCCGCCGCCGCCAGCACATGGCCCAGGGCGCGGACTACTACGCCTCCCTGCGCACGCAGGCCGCGCTCGAGAAGGCCGAGGTCGCCGTCGTGCTCCTCGCCGTGGACGAAGTCCTCAGCGAGCAGGACGTCCGGATCCTCCAGCTCGCCATCGAATCGGGCCGCGCCATGGTGCTCGCCTTCAACAAGTGGGACCTGCTCGACGACGAACGCCGGCGTTACCTCGAACGTGAAATTGAGCAGGACCTGGCCCATGTTGAGTGGGCGCCCCGCGTCAATATCTCGGCCAAGACCGGCTGGCACAAGGACCGCCTGGTTCCGGCACTGGACCTGGCGCTGGAAAACTGGGACAAGCGCATCGCCACAGGCCGCCTTAATGCCTTCCTCGGCGAACTCGTGGCCGCGCACCCGCACCCTGTCCGCGGCGGCAAGCAGCCGCGCATCCTTTTCGGCACCCAAGCCTCAAGCAGGCCGCCAAAATTCGTGCTGTTCACAACCGGATTCCTGGACCCCGGCTACCGCCGCTTCATCACCCGCAGGCTGCGGGAAACCTTCGGTTTCGAGGGCACTCCCATCGAGGTCAACATGCGGGTGCGGGAAAAGCGCGGCAAGAAGCGCTGATTCCGGTGATCTTTGCGACACGGGAGACCTGGAAGGCCGGAAAGTGTCACTGGCACCCTCCGGAATCGTGTAAGCTCTTCTAGGTGGTTCGGCCGGACTGCTGGTGAAAATCCTCGGGGAAATCCTGGATTAAGCACAGCGGAGAACGGCGGAACCAGCGGGCTGTAGCGCAGCTTGGTAGCGCACTTGACTGGGGGTCAAGGGGTCGCAGGTTCAAATCCTGTCAGCCCGACCACAAAGGCCGGAACCACGCGGAAACGCGTGGTTCCGGCCTTTTTTGTAGCCACTGTCCAGCATCGGGACATTCACTCAAGGCTTGGCAGCGCCCAGCCGACAGTATTCCTGGGCGCTGCCAAGAGGGCCTTTTCAGCCCTTACGTGGAGGCGTCGCGAGAGCACCCCACGCTTCGGTTGTCAGTACCTCACCAAGTAGATGTAGATGACGAACTTCCACTCTCCCTTGTAATTCTTGTACCAGGCGCGGTGGTACTTGCCGTGGCAGTCCTTGTCGTGATGGTTGTGGACGTAAACATACTTATAGTTGCCGTCCCAGGCGCGATCATACTTATGGCCCTTGGCGTCGTGATCATGGTGGTGGGCGTGCCTATAGCCATTCGAGTGGTCGTGGTGATGTCCGCGCTTGTGGTCGTTGACGTACTTGCTGTGATGCGATTTGCCATCTCTGTCTTTGTAGTCGTCGCCGGCAACAGCGGCACCAGCTGATCCACCGAAGATCAGGCCTGTGGCGAGGACGGTGGAGCCGAGGAGGCGGGATACTTTGTTCATTGCACTTTCCTTACGTGATCGCATGATCGATACCGCAGGAACGGGAGAGCCGGCAGGGTGGGCACGGCCGTCATTGGGCGCGGTCCACTCCGTTGTTGACTCGCCTGTCTACGGTTTTGTCTCAAGCCCGATCGATGTGCAGGAAGCACCAAGCTTGAGGATGCGAGCGCCCGTACCAATGTTAAACCTGCTACTTCCCCCGGTTTATCTGTTGAGGGGCGCTGTGGGTGATGACTGAACACACGGTAAAGGCCCAGAGAGGCACTTTATGTTCGTATTGAGCGCCGGTTTCTGGACCCTCATGTAATCAGATGCCGTCCGCCGGGTTTGTATGCGGGGGGACGTGCAAACAATGATAAGTCGCTGGGCGCACGCTGTGAAGGCTCGGTGTTCCATTACGCAAAAGTTTCTGCGAATACTTATTCCGCCCCGTTGATTGCGGCGCCGCTGGAAGCCTTCTGCCCAGTTGGGGCCTGCCCGGCCAGTTTCGGCTGCGTGGCACATACTTGCTCCCTGGACCCTGTTGAAACACGCTTTGGTTCCAGGCGCAAGGGAATTAGCAGAAACTACAAATTGGCTGAAGCGCGCGAAGCGCGTTTACTTCAGGAACTTTGACGTCCTGCGGTCGGCGAGGATTTTGCCCTTGGTCTGGCACGTGGGGCAGTACTGCAGGGCGGTATCGGCGAAGGAAACTTCCCGCACGGTGTCGCCGCACACGGGACACGGCTCGCCGGTCCGGGCATGGACCCGCATGTGGCTGCGCTTGACGTCCTTTAGGTCCTTCGGTGGTTTCCCCCGGGCCTCGGCAAGGGCGGTTCCCAGCACACCGTGGATGGAATCATAAAGAACCTGTACCGTCTCACGGTCCAGAGATTTAGCGGTGGCGAAAGGGGAGATCCGGGCAGCGTGAAGTATCTCGTCACTGTAGGCGTTGCCGATGCCGGCGATCACACTCTGGCTCCTCAGGAGGCCCTTGATTTGCTGTGAGCTGGCCGCAAGGATTTCGGCCAGCATGTCGGCGTCGAACGCCTCGGTGAACGGATCCGGCCCGAGCGTTGCGATCCCCGGCACCTCCTGGGGATCCCGCACCACGTAGACGGCCAGGCTCTTTTTCGTACCGGCCTCCGTAAGGTCGATGCCGCGCGGCCCATCCGGGCCCCCGAAGGTAAAGCGCGCCGCGATGTGCCCCTTACCCATCCGCAGCTGGGCGTCGGTGGGAGAGTCGGTAAAACGCACCCAGCCGGCCCTGGCCAGATGGAAAACCAGAGAGATGCTGCCGGTGTCGATGCTGACAAACTTGCCGAAGCGGCGTACGCCCGTCACCGTCCTGCCTTCCAGGGCGGTGAACGGCGGATCTGCCGTTTTGAGGACAGCGAAGGACACGATCTGCACTTTGGTCACCGAGGTTCCCCTTAGATGATCGTCGAGAAATTCAGCCAGGCCGGCCACCTCGGGAAGTTCCGGCATGGCCTACCCCGCTGCTTCCCGGCGTCCCGGAAGGGTGCGTGCGCTCATGCGTCCCATCTTGTCAGAATCCCCGGCGAACGCTCCGGCAGTTGTGCCTATACTTTCAGCGGCGGCCCGTTCGGGCCCCTTTGACATTGGTGTTCCACCCATGAAAGGCCCCTGATGAGCAACATTCCCGAAGACCTGTCCTACACCGCCGAACATGAGTGGGTATCTGCTCCCAATGGCGACGGTGTGGTCCGGGTGGGCATCACCGACTTCGCCCAGGACGCACTGGGTGACGTCGTTTACGCCCAGATGCCGGAAGTGGGCACCAAGATTACGGCAAACGAAGTTGTTGGTGAAGTCGAATCCACCAAAAGCGTCAGTGACATCTACGCGCCCGTCAGCGGCGAAGTGGTGGCCCGGAACGAGTCCCTCGACACTGATTCAGCGCTGATCAACACCGATCCCTACGGCGACGGCTGGCTCATTGAAGTAAAACTCGCCGAAGCGGACGCCGTTGAGTCGCTGCTCAGTGCATCCGAGTACGAACAACAGGTAGGCTAAAAGCTATCCGGTAAATCCGGTTCGGCCAGCTGAGCAGACGGCACGTCTTCGCACGTCAGCGGCCGGATCGGGAGCCGGTGCCGGACCCGCAAGGCAGGCCCGGACGGCAAACGACACTTGCAGGCGTGAGAGCTGCAGCGGAAGAGGAGGAATCCATGGCTGGCCACACAAACAACCCTGCCGATGGGGAATACGGCAATGGTGCGGCCAGGGCGTCGGAGACCACCTCAATCCATCTCACCCCGGTGCGCGATGAACCCACCATCACCCCCAAACTCTCATCCGACGAGCGGAGCTCTGTTGAGGCACTGCCCGCCGGGTCCGCGCTCCTCGTTGCGCACAGCGGACCCAACGCCGGCGCCCGCTTCCTGCTGGACTCGGACGTCACCACCGCCGGCCGGCACCCCGACGCTGATATCTTCCTGGATGACGTCACGGTGTCCCGCAGGCACGTCGAATTCCGGCGCACCGCCCGCAGCTTTGAAGTAGTGGACAAGAACAGCCTGAACGGAACCTACGTGAACCACGACCGCGTGGACAGCGTTGAACTCAAGTCCGGCAGTGAAGTCCAGATCGGCAAGTTCCGCCTCACCTTCTACCTGAGCCCTGCCAGCGCTGCAGGCCGCGGCTGATCCGGGGACCGCTGCCTGTGGCAATGGCACAACCGGAACGCCGCGGACCCCAGGTCCTGAACATCGGCGAAGTCCTCGCTCAGCTCAGCGGGGACTTCCCTGGCATGACAGCGTCAAAAATCCGGTTCCTGGAGGAAAAAGGCCTGATCAATCCCCGCCGCACCCCGGCGGGCTACCGCCAGTATTCCGACGGCGACGTGGAACGCCTGCGCTTTGTCCTGGCTCTGCAGCGGGACCAGTACCTGCCCCTGAAGGTCATCAAGGACTACCTTGATGCCATCGACAGGGGAGAGCGCCCGGAAAACCTGCCGCCCGGCGTCGTGGTGTCCCCGCGCATCGTTTCGGATGAACTGGCGGCAGAACTGCAGAACCGGGGGCGGAAGCTCACCGAAGAGCAGCTCCGCACGGAGTCCGGCGCCAGCGTTCCGCTGCTCCAGGCCCTCCTGAGCTTCGGCCTGATCAGCCACTCCAACGGGCAGTTCGACGAACACGCCCTCCAAGTCGCCAAGGCCTGCGTGCAGCTGGAAAGCCACGGGCTTGAGCCGCGGCACCTCCGGCCCTTCCAGGCTGCTGCCGAAAGGGAGTTCGGCCTGGTGGAGCGCGCCGTTGCGCCCCTTGCTTCACGCAAGGACGCTTCGTCACAGGCGCGGGCAGCGGAGGCAGCCCGCGAAATCAGCGACCTCTGCCTCACCCTGCACCGTGCTCTGGTGCAGGACCACATCTCACGCATGGACATCTGATGATTGAAGTTGAGATCGTAGGCGTTCGGATCGAACTGCCTTCCAACCAGCCGCTGGTCCTCCTGCGGGAGATGCACGGGGAACGCCACGTGCCCATCTGGATCGGCACCCCTGAGGCCAGCGCCATCGCACTCGCCCAACAGGGTGTGGTTCCGCCCAGGCCAATGACACACGACCTCCTGGTGGACGTGGTCGAGTCGCTCGGCCACTCCGTGGTCAGTGTGAACATCGTGGCCGTGGAGGACAACATTTTCTACGGCCAGCTCCAGTTCGAGAACGGCACCACCGTCAGTTCCCGCGCCTCCGACGCCCTCGCCGTCGCCCTCCGTGCAAAATGCCGGATATGGTGTGCCGATTCAGTGATGGACGAAGCCGGCGTCCGGATTACCGAACACGATGAGGGTGAGGACGCAGAGCCCGGCCCCACCGTGGATGAAGAGCGTGAGATGCGCCGCTTCCGTGAGTTCCTGGACGACGTGGAACCGGAGGACTTCGACGGTTAAGGTCACGTTAAGGTTAAAGTTCAGCCTTAGAGTTTCGACACGCCTCTTTCAAAGGCCCAACGTCTTTGACCTCGGGTCCCCGCGGGCCTAACGTCTAAGTATCGAGTTCCCATTGCTTACGGCAGCCGCGCAAGTCACACTGGAAGGTGCGCCCCGCGGAATTACAGGCATGAATTTCATACCTGTTGAGACTGCTGCAGTTCTTCCCGCGGAGCTTATGACAAGGAGGATCCAGGTGAGTCCCAAAGGCGAAGCAGGCGGGCTTAAACAGCCCACGGCCGGTGTTGCTGTGCCCGCAAGCGGTGCCCAGGGCCTCCTGTTCACCGAAGACCTCCCTGTCCTGGACGAGGACGCAGGATACCGGGGCCCCACCGCCTGTAAGGCAGCCGGTATCACCTACCGCCAGCTGGACTACTGGGCGCGCACGGGACTGGTGGAACCCGCGGTCCGCGGCGCCGCCGGCTCGGGATCCCAGAGGCTGTACGGCTTCCGCGACATCCTGGTCCTCAAGGTCGTCAAGCGCCTGCTGGATACGGGGGTATCCCTGCAGCAGATCCGCACGGCCGTGGAGCACCTGCGTGAACGCGGCGTGGAGGACCTGGCACAGATCACGCTGATGAGCGACGGCGCCAGCGTCTACGAATGTACGTCTGCGGACGAAGTCATTGACCTTGTGCAGGGCGGCCAGGGTGTTTTCGGCATCGCCGTCGGACGAGTCTGGCGGGAGGTGGAAGGCAGCCTCGCATCGCTACCGAGCGAGCACGCTGAGCAGTCCTTTCCCGACGACGAACTGAGCAAGCGACGGGCTGCCCGCAAGATCAGCTGAGGCCTGCCCCGCACCCTTTTGTGTACTGCAGAGGCCGCTCTCCCGAGGGGAGGGCGGCCTCTGCTGCGTTTCTTAGCGTACCCGGCTGCACAAGCCGCTTCCGACCGCCATCACGTTGGCCAGCAGGTCATCGAACAGGGCTGCGGCGGCCTTGGCGGACTCACCGGGCCAGTGGTGCACCGGATGGGCAGCACCCTGGATCTGCTGCCAGTTCGCCTGCTCCGGTATCCGGGGGCTGAGGAGGAGCTCGCCGAACATAGACTCCATTTCGGCCAGCCGGTAGCTGTGCTCGGAGGATCCCGAGCGCACCCGGTTGGCGATGATGCCGGCGGGGGACAGGTTGGGCGCGAATTCCTGCCGGAAAAGCTGGATGGCCCTCATGGTGCGCTCGGTCCCGGCAACGGAAAACAGTCCGGGCTCGGCAACAAGGGCCACCTTGTCGCTGGCTGACCATGCCATCCGGGTCAGGCCGTTGAGGGATGGCGGGCAGTCGATCAGGACCAGCCCGTAGTTCTCCGCGGAGCCCAGCACCGTGGAAAGCCGGCGCAGATCGCGGCGGCTGAGATCGGGGCGGTCGTAGATGCCCGTGTAGGCAGAGCCGACGGCGACGTCCAGGACCGCCGGACCGGAACCGTTGGAACCGGCCTTAGCCGTCCAGCTGCTGCCAACAACGTTCTCAGTGAGCTTGGCGCGGCGGGGGCTCTTGAGCATCCTGCCGATGTCCAGCTGGTCACCGGGCTGCACGCCCAGGGCGGTGGTCGCGTCTGCGTGGGGATCAAGATCCACCACCAGCGTACGGACGCCCGCGGCAAGGGCTGCAGATGCCAATCCGGTGGTGACTGAAGTCTTGCCGACTCCACCCTTGAGGCTGCTGATGCTGACTACTTGCACTTGAGAGACCAAAACCTAACGCCGGATGCCGTGTTGGGAGTAATGTTTGCTCCGGCAGTGCCGAAGCCGGACGGTCCTGCCGCCCTACACATCATATGTGGATGCGTCGGCGAATCCTGCTTTATCAGGCGTTGGCATGGCACCGACTATGCTGCCAGGGCGGTTTCTGCCCGGCCCGACAGAAGGGCACGGGACATGACGGGGAAATCTGTGATGGTGGCCACAAAGATTTGTGTTTGTCCTTGCGGGTCCTAGACACTGTGACCACTCACCGATCCACCCGCAATGATGCAGGAGAAGTATGTTTTCCAAAGTTCTGGTGGCCAACCGCGGCGAAATCGCGATCAGGGCCTTCCGCGCCGGCTACGAGCTGGGCGCTAAGACCGTTGCTGTGTTCCCCAATGAGGACAGGAACTCGATCCACCGCCAGAAAGCGGACGAGGCCTACCTGATTGGCGAAGAGGGACATCCTGTCCGGGCTTACCTTGACGTCGCTGAGGTGGTGCGGGTGGCAAAGGAGTCCGGCGCGGACGCCATTTACCCCGGCTATGGTTTCCTTTCGGAAAATCCGGACCTGGCGCGCGCGGCCAAGGAGGCAGGCATCACCTTTGTAGGCCCGCCGGCCGAGGTTCTGGAACTTGCGGGTAACAAGGTGGCGGCACTGAAGGCAGCCCGCGACGCCGGTGTCCCCGTGCTGAAGTCCAGCGCCCCCTCCAAGGACCTGGACGAGCTCATTGCGGCTGCCGATGAAATCGGCTTCCCCATCTTCGCCAAAGCCGTGGCCGGCGGCGGCGGACGCGGCATGCGCCGGGTGGACACCCGCGAGGCACTGCCGGAGGCGTTGCAGTCCGCCATGCGTGAGGCCGATGCGGCCTTCGGCGATCCCACCATGTTCCTCGAGCAGGCCGTACTGCGGCCGCGGCACATCGAAGTGCAGATCCTGGCTGACGCCGAGGGCAACGTGATGCACCTCTTCGAGCGTGACTGCTCCATTCAGCGCCGCCACCAGAAAGTCATTGAAATCGCCCCGGCCCCAAACCTGGACGAAGGCATCCGGCAGGCCCTATACCGCGACGCCGTCAAGTTTGCCAAGGCCTTGAACTACGTCAACGCCGGCACCGTGGAGTTCCTCGTTGACACCGTGGGTGAGCGCGCCGGCCAGCACGTCTTCATTGAGATGACCCCGCGCATCCAGGTGGAGCACACTGTCACCGAAGAAGTCACCGACGTCGACCTCGTGCAGGCACAGATGCGCATTGCCGCCGGCGAAACGCTTGCGGACCTCGGGCTTTCCCAGGACGCCGTAAAGCTGCGGGGCGCGGCACTGCAGAGCCGCATCACCACCGAGGACCCGGCGAACGGCTTCCGCCCCGACGTCGGAAAGATCACCGGCTACCGTTCCGCCGGTGGGGCCGGTGTACGGCTCGACGGCGGCACTGTCTACTCCGGTGCCGAGATCAGCCCCCACTTCGACTCCATGCTTGTTAAGCTCACCTGCCGCGGCAGGGACTACCCGTCAGCCGTCGCCCGTGCCCGCCGTGCCCTTGCCGAATTCCGCATCCGCGGTGTCTCCACGAACATCTCGTTCCTGCAGGCGGTGCTTGACGACGCCGACTTCATCGCCGGCGACGTCGCTACGAACTTCATCGACGAGCGCCCGCAGCTGCTTAAGGCACGGGTCTCGGCTGACCGCGGAACCAAACTCCTCACGTGGCTGGCTGAAGTAACAGTCAACAAGCCGAACGGCGAGCTGACCGTGCACTCGAATCCTGCCAGCAAGCTGCCGTCCGTGAAGGACAAGCAGCCGGCAGCCGGCTCACGGCAGAAGCTTCTTGAGCTGGGCCCTGAGGGCTTCGCCAAGGCTCTGCGCGAACAGAACGCCGTAGCCGTCACGGACACCACCTTCCGGGATGCCCACCAGTCACTCCTGGCCACCCGCGTCCGTACCCGTGACCTGGTGGCCGCCGGTCCCGCGGTCACCGCACTTATGCCGGAGCTGCTTTCCGTAGAGGCCTGGGGCGGTGCCACCTATGACGTCGCCCTCCGGTTCCTCGGCGAAGACCCTTGGGACCGGCTCGCCGCGCTGCGCCAGGCGCTTCCGAACGTGTGCATCCAGATGCTCCTGCGCGGACGCAACACCGTGGGCTACACGCCCTACCCGGAAGAGGTCACAGAAGCGTTCGTCAACGAGGCCGCGGCAACGGGCATCGACATCTTCCGTATCTTCGATGCGCTGAATGATGTCAGCCAGATGGCACCGGCCATCCGCGCTGTCCGGGCAACAGGCACCGCCGTCGCCGAAGTGGCGCTGTGCTACACCGGAGACATGCTGGACCCTGAAGAGAAGCTCTACACGCTGGACTACTACCTGGAGCTCGCGCAAAAGATCGTGGACGCGGGAGCCCACATCCTGGCGATCAAGGACATGGCGGGCCTGCTCCGACCCGCGGCCGCGGCGAAACTGGTTTCGGCCCTGCGGGAGCGTTTCGACCTGCCGGTGCACCTGCACACGCACGACACCGCAGGCGGCCAGTTGGCCACCCTGCTGGCCGCCGTGGATGCCGGTGTGGACGCAGTGGACGTGGCCTCCGCATCGCTGGCCGGAACCACCAGCCAGCCCTCGGCCTCCGCCCTGGTTGCAGCACTGGCGCACACTCCGCGGGACACTGGCCTCAGCCTCGCCGCCGTCAGCTCGCTGGAGCCGTACTGGGAAGCGGTCCGCCGCGTCTACGCCCCGTTCGAGTCCGGCCTTCCGGGCCCCACCGGGCGTGTGTACCAGCACGAGATTCCCGGCGGGCAGCTTTCAAACCTCCGCCAGCAGGCCATGGCCCTGGGGCTGGGGGAGCGCTTCGAAGCGATCGAGGACATGTACACCGCCGCTGACCGCATCCTCGGCCACCTGGTCAAGGTCACGCCGTCATCCAAGGTGGTGGGCGACCTCGCCCTGCACCTCGTAGGCCTGAACGCCGATCCTGCGGACTTCAACGAAAACCCGCAGAACTACGACATCCCGGATTCCGTGATCGGATTCCTCTCCGGTGAACTGGGTGACCCTCCCGGTGGCTGGCCTGAGCCGTTCCGCACCAAGGCCCTCCAGGGCCGGAGCGTGAAGGTCCGCGACGTGGAGCTCAGCGCCGAAGACAGCGCCGCCCTGAAGTCCGATTCGAAGACCCGGCAGCACACGCTGAACCGGCTGCTCTTCGACGGGCCCACCAAGGATTACCTGAAGAGTGTGGAGACCTACGGCAACATCTCGGTTCTGGACACGCGCGATTACCTCTACGGGCTCCAGCGCGGCCAGGAGCACGAGATCCAGCTGGAAAAGGGTGTGCGGCTGATCGCGTCCCTCGAAGCTGTATCCGAGCCTGACGAAAAGGGCATGCGCACAGTGATGTGCACCCTAAACGGCCAGTCCCGGCCTGTAGTGGTCCGGGACCGTTCGGTGGTCAGCAACGTCAAGGCCGCCGAGAAAGCCGACCCCGCCCAGCCCGGCCACGTCGCGGCCCCCTTCGCCGGTGCCGTCACGGTGACGGTCAAGCCCGGCGACGCCGTGAACGTGGGCGACACCGTAGCCACCATCGAAGCCATGAAGATGGAAGCGTCCATCACGACGCCGGTAGCCGGCAAGGTTGGCCGGCTCGCCATTTCCTCGGTTGAGCAGGTCCAGGGCGGAGACCTGCTGCTGGTGATTGAGCAGTAACGGGGTAACTGATTGAAAACAACGAGAGGGCCCTCCGTCAGGAGGGCCCTCTCGTTGTGTTCAGGTAGTGGTTGAGGCAGGGCTCGATCCTCTGCGTGCTATTCCCCACGCCCCGCTGGGGCCGCTTCGCGGCGAGCGGGGGCGCGGGGCCCCTTTTACGCACGCTGTCGGACCGGGCCCTGCCTCTTGCGCTGCCCCGCCACACCGGGCGTCACGAGCGGGGTGCTGAGTACATTTCTTCGATGACCGTTTCGAAGTCCTTCATCACCTGGGCGCGCTTGACCTTCATTGAGGGTGTCAGGTGTCCGGAGGCTTCGGTGAAGTCGGCGGGAACGATCCGGAAGGACTTGATGGCCTCGGCCTGGGACACCGAGGCGTTTGCTGCGGTGATCAGGTCCTGGACGGCGGCCTTCACGACGGAGTTGTTGGCCGCCTCCTCGAGGGAGGTGTTGGCCGGAAGGTTGTGGCGCTGCAGCCAGCCGGGCAGGGCTTCCTGGTCCAGGGTGACAAGGGCTCCGATGAAGGGCCTGTTGTCGCCGACCACCAGCACCTGGGACACCAGGGCATCGGCGCGGATCTGGTCCTCCAGCAGTGCCGGGATGACGTTCTTGCCGCCGGCGGTGACGATGATTTCCTTCTTGCGGCCAGTGATCCACACGAAGCCGTCGTCGTCGAGGCGGCCGATGTCCCCGGTGCGGAACCATCCGTCGGCGAAGGTCTCCGAGGTCAGGTCCTCCCGCTTGTAGTAGCCGCGCATCACGCAGACGCCCTTGGCGAGGATTTCCCCGTCCTCGGCAATCCTGACGGCATTTCCGGGCAGTGGCTTGCCGACGGATCCGATCTTGATCAGGGACGGGGTGTTGACGGAAATGGGGGCCGTGGTTTCGGTCAGGCCGTAGCCCTCGAGGACCTGCAGGCCGATGCCCTGGAAGAAGTGGCCCAGGCGTTCACCCAGGGGGCCGCCTCCGGAGACGGCGTGCGCAACGTGCCCGCCCATGGCCGCGCGCAGCTTGCTGTACACCAGTTTGTCGAAAAGGGCGTGGCGGAGCTTGAGGCCAAGGCCCACCCGCCCGCTCTGGCGCGCTTTGGAGAAGGCGATGGCGGTGTCCGCGGCCCTATGGAATATGGCGCCCTTGCCGCCGTCCTCTGCCTTGGTCAATGCCGAGTTGTAGACCTTTTCGAAGACGCGCGGCACGGCAAGGATGAAGGTGGGCTCGTAGCTTTGCAGGTCCGCGAGCAGGTTCTTGATGTCGGGCGTGTGGGCCACTGTTGTTCCGGCAGCCATCGCCAGGACGGAGATAAAGCGTGCGAAAACATGGGCCAGCGGCAGGAACATAATGGTCTTCGCGTTTTCATGGACGATTTCGCCGATGATTGCAAGGGCGTTGTCCGAGAGTTCAACGAAGTTTCCGTGCGTGAGCTCGCAGCCTTTGGGACGGCCAGTGGTGCCGGAGGTGTAGATGATCGTGGCGACGTCGTCCAGGCTGGCGGTAGCGCGCCGTGCCTCAAGGTCTGCGTCGCTGACCCCGCGGCCGGCTTCGCGCAGGGCATCCAGGCCCTGGCCTTCCAGTTGCCACACGTGCTGGAGTGTTGTGAGCCCTTCGGCGGTCACGGCCTGGCGGATCACGTCCTCATGGTGCGCCGCCTCGCCGAAGGCTGCCACCGCACCGGAATCCCCGAGGTTCCAGGCCACCTGGGAGGGGGATGAAGTTTCATAGATTGGAACGGATACTGCTCCCGCAAACCAGATGGCAAAATCCACCAGGGCCCACTCGTAGCGGGTGCGGGACATGATTCCTACCCGGTCACCCGGCGCCACGCCGCTTGCCATCAGCCCCTTGGCCAGGGCCGAGACGTCGGCCAGGAAGTCCGTAGCTGAGATGTCCTGCCAGGCGCCGGCGGAGTCGAGCCGCGAAAACAGTGCAGGGTTGCTGGGCTTTGCGGCCTGCCGCAACACCAGGTCAGTGATGTTGGTTTCCCGTGGGACAACAACAAGAGGCGGAACACTGAATTCGCGCACTATAGCTCCTTTGATATCCGAAGACCCGCGCAGGGTATGCCTAAAGACTAGTACGCCTGTAACGGGCCGTGCAGTAAACAAAACTACTGACCAGTAACTTGGGCGTCAATGGTGCCGGCGGGACATGCGGGGCTGCCTCCTCTGTCTCCGCAACCGCAAGCCTAGAATTGTTGACTATGTATGTACCGCCACCCGGCGAACAGGCCGGACCGCTCCGACGACCAGTTCCCTGGAGGCGGCGCCCGGCTACCGGCCCGACCAGGCTGCGTCACGGTGAAGGCTTCCGGGAACACCTGCGCCTTGGGCGAAAAGGCCTGGCCATCGGCATCGACATCGGCGGAACCAAGGTGGCTGCCGGCGTCGTGGATGCCGAGGGCAGGATTCTCAACGAGGCGCGCCGCTCAACGCCGGGCACGGACCCGCGGGCAGTGGAACAGGTCATCGTTGAACTCGTGGCGGAACTTGGCCGGGGGCACCGGATCTGGTCCGTGGGGATCGGCGCTGCGGGATGGATGGACCTCGACGGCGGCACTGTGCTCTTCAGCCCGCACCTCGCCTGGCGGAACGAACCTCTGCGGGAAAACCTGCAGCGCCTCCTGCGCCGTCCCGTCCTGCTCACGAACGACGCCGATGCCGCTGCCTGGGCGGAGTGGCGCTTTGGCGCCGGCCAGGGCGAGGACCGGCTGGTGTGCATCACCCTGGGCACGGGAATCGGCGGCGCCATGGTGATGGACGGGCGGGTGGAACGGGGCAGGTTCGGCGTGGCCGGCGAGTTCGGCCATCAGATCATCATGCCGGGCGGGCACCGCTGCGAGTGCGGCAACCGGGGGTGCTGGGAGCAGTATGCATCCGGAAATGCGCTGGGGCGCGAAGCCCGCATCCTGGCGCGGGCGAACTCCCCGGTGGCCCAGGACCTGCTGGCAGCCATGGGTGGCAATCCCGACATCATCACCGGGGCAGTCGTCACAGAGCTCGCCCTGGCAGGTGATGCCGCTTCCCGTGAACTGATCGATGAAGTAGGTGGGTGGCTGGGTCTCGGCCTGGCCAACCTGGCGGCCGCACTGGATCCCGGCCTGTTCGTTATTGGCGGCGGCCTTTGTTCCGCCGGGGACCTGCTGGTGGAACCCGCCCGCAAAGCATTTTCCCGCAACCTCACCGGCCGTGGCTTCCGCCCTGCCGCCGGCATTCAGTTGGCGGCACTGGGACCGAATGCAGGGCTGATCGGGGCGGCGGACCTCTCCCGCGTGAGCAGCAGGTTACGTGCTTAGGGTATTAGCGGCCAGGCACTAAACGCGGGCGCCGTCGTCGTTCTCGTCTTTTTCCTGCGGAAGCTTCATGATCAGGTAGACCGTACCCAGCACAAACACCGCCACAATGCCTAGAACGGCGAGCACTGGCGCCGACCGCCAGAACATGACTGACAGCAGCAGGGCTATGGGCCCGCCCACAGCAGCCAGCCAGGCCAGCATGGTCAACGGGTCCGTTCCGGCCAGGCTCGGCGGTTCCTCGGGAATGAACTCGCCGTCGTCCGCGTCCACGTCATAATCGCGGGGGCCGGCAGCTGCAGCGCCGTTGCCGTCGCTGCCACCGGCTGGGTCCTGCCGCTCGGCGGCGGACAGCTCGGTGGGGGCTGCCCCGGCAAGTCCCAAGGGGTCAAAGTCACGGAAAGTGGCGGACCTGCCCGCCGCGGGAGTGCCCTCCTGCCCTTCCGGAGTGCCGGCCGGTTCGGTGGCTGCAGGGCCGGTGGGGGAGTCAGCTTCAAGGCGGGCCACGAGGTCACGCCAAACGGCGTCGTCATGATTGGCCCCCTGGTCCGGCGGGCCGGCGTCAGGCCTGTTCACGGAGGGCCTCCTGGCTGGGGCGTGCACCAGCTGCGGCTGCAGGGCCGGCAGCGGGAACAACGCTGCGGATGAACTCCACCGAACCCGCAAAGATCTGGTCGGCGTCGTTGTCCATGGTAGCCACGTGGTAGCTGTTCTCCAGCCGGACCAGCTCCAGGGGAGCGTGGGTGAGGCCGCGGCGAAGTGCCACGATGCTGGCGTCGGACACCACGTGATCAATGGTGGAACGGTAAACCTGCACAGGTGCGGTGACCCTCGGCAGGATCCGGATGGTGTCCTTGAACATTTTGTTGAGTTCATGGGCGGCGGCCACCGGGGTGCGGTTGTATGCGCCCTCGTCCATGCCTTCCTTGAGGATGTCGTTGGCAATGGCCGGCGTGCTCTTCATGACCAGTTTCAGGATTCCGGCGAGCGGCGCGCGGGGATCATCGATCACCAGTGCCGGGTTCACCAGCACGACTCCTGCCACCGGCCGCGTGGCTGCGATACGCAGCGCCAGCGCCCCTCCCATGCTGAGGCCGGCGGAAAAAACGTAGTCGCAGTCCGTGTCGAGTTCAAGGTAGGCGTCGTCAAGTGCGCCGTGCCACTGCTGCCACGTGGTCCTGGCCAGCTCCTGCCAACTGGTTCCGTGACCCGGCAGCAGCGGCATGCGGACAGCGAAACCGGCAGCGGAGAAGGCCTGCGCCCACGTCCGCAGGCCATGGGGGCTTCCGGTGAATCCGTGGGACAGGACCACGCCGATCCGGGGCCCCTCGCCGTTAAATACGCAGCTGTAGGGGCTGTGGTCCGGACTGGAGGTCATGGGGTCTCCACTGAGGTGTTCTGGCTGGAGTGGGCGTAAAAGAAGGCACTGGATTTGGCGAAGATCTCCGGTGCGTCCACGTCCAGCGTAGCCACATGGCCGCTGCTTGCAAGGCTGACGACCTCCACCAGGTGCGTGCCGAGGCGTTTCCGCAGTACTGCCAGCGAAGTGGGCGGAACTACCGCGTCGGTGCTGGACTTGAACACCTGCACCGGGGCAGTGACCCGGGGCAGGCCCCGTGTGGCGGCTCCAAAGAGCTTTTTCAGCTCGTGCACGGCGGCGAGGGGAGTGCGGGAATAGTCGCCGTCTTCGGTGACCACCGCCGTGGCTTGCTCCTCCTGGATGGGGAGGGTGGTCTTCTGGAAGTATTTGAGCACGCCAATGACACGTACCCGCCGGTCATAGAAGCTCAGCCCCGGGTTCACTACCGAGACCCCCGCCACCTGGTGCCTGGACGCAGTCAGGAGCGCGATCGCTCCGCCCATGGACAGCCCTGCCACAAAGCAGGTCTCAGTCCGCTCCGCAAGCTCCAGGTAGGCGGTTTCAAAGCTGCCGTACCATTCGCTCCAGCGTGTCCGGGCAAGCTGGCGCCAGTCCGTCCCGTGCCCGGGCAGAAGCGGAACGGTTACTGCGTACCCCTGGGAGGCAAGGTGTTCCGCCCAAGGCAGAACACTCAGCGGGCTGCCGGTGAAACCGTGGCAGATTGCCACTCCGACGCGGGCGTTTTCCCCATGGCCCGGATAGCTGAAAGCGGCAGGACGGGACGGGATGCTGCTTTCGCTCATGACTCCATCGTGTCACTGTTCCGGGCAAATCTCACTAGAGTATGGTTGCACTGAACTGCCGGTCAGGCCCGACGCGGGGCTTGGCGGCTGCCTTTCGGAGAGGTTTTGCACGTGTTCTATTGGGTGATGAAAAGGATCTTTCTGGGTCCGGTCCTGAAGCTGCTTTTCCGCCCCTGGGTAAAGGGCCTGGATAACATTCCGGCCGATGGTCCGGCGATTATCGCGTCCAACCACCTCTCCTTTTCCGACTCGATCTTTATGCCGCTGATGGTCCGCCGCCCCGTGGTGTTCCTGGCCAAGTCGGAGTACTTCACCGGCACGGGGGTTAAGGGGAGGCTGACGGCAATGTTCTTCCGCCTCACCAACCAGCTCCCCATGGACCGGTCCGGCGGCGCGGCGTCGGAGGCGTCGCTGAGCGCCGGAATGGACGTCCTCTCGCATGGCGGGCTGCTCGGTATCTACCCGGAGGGCACCCGCAGCCCTGATTCGCGGCTGTACCGGGGCAAGGTGGGCGTGGCCAGGCTTGCGCTCAAGGCGGGCGTGCCGGTGGTTCCAGTGGCAATGATTGGAACGGACAAGGTCCAGCCCATCGGCAAACGCCTGCCGAACATCCGCCGGATCGGCATGATTTTTGGTGAACCGCTGGATTTCAGCAGGTATCACGACCAGGCTGGGGACCGGCTGATCCAGCGGCAGGTTACGGACGAGATCATGTTCGAGCTGATGCGTCTCTCCGGACAGGAATACGTGGATGAATACGCGGCGGTGGTGAAGCTCCGGCTCGCCGGCAAGCCGTTGGACCCGGTCGCTGCCGCAGCACCCCCCGCCGCGCCGGCGCCCATCGAAAGTGCCCGCGGCAGCTTCGATGCTGACGCGGCCGGTCCAAGTGCCGAGGCCGGGCAGCCGGGCGCCGGCAGCGAGAAACAGCAGGACGACGGCGGAGCTGCCGCCAGCGCCTGAGCCCTTCTGCCAGGGGCCGCGGCCGGCACCCCTCCGCGGCCGGTGGTGTCTATGACGCCGGGCCTGGGATGCGTGACGCGGCGGTGTTCGGAGCACCTGCGGGACCGTTAGTCTTAGAGGGTGACTGAGCTATCTGCAAAACCTGCCTTTTCGCTGTCCAGCACCGCACAGAGCGGCGCGGCCAACTATCCCGGACTCGACGACTGGCGGGACCTTCCCATCTCCCAGCAGCCCAGCTGGCAGGACCGGGACGTTTTCGATGCCTCCGTCAAGGAACTGTCCGTGCTTCCTCCGCTGGTGTTCGCCGGCGAGGTGGACGTGCTCCGCGAGCGGCTGGCCGCTGCTGCCCAGGGCAAGGCATTCCTGCTCCAGGGCGGCGACTGCGCCGAAACGTTCGAAGCCGCCACAGCGGACAAAATCAGCGCGAGGGTCAAGACCATCCTGCAGATGGCAGTGGTCCTGACGTACGGCGCCGCAATGCCCGTCATCAAGATGGGCCGCATGGCGGGCCAGTTCGCCAAGCCCCGTTCGTCCAACGATGAGACCCGCGACGGCGTTACACTTCCCGCCTACCGCGGCGACATTGTCAACGGCTACGACTTCACCCCGGAATCCCGCGGCCACGACGCCGCCCGCATGCTCCGCGCCTACCACACCTCCGCCTCCACGCTTAACCTCATCCGCGCCTTCACCCAGGGCGGATTCGCGGACCTGCGCTCCGTACACCAGTGGAACAAGGGTTTCACCGAGAACCCGGCCCACGCACGCTACGAGTCCCTGGCGCGGGACATCGACCGTGCCATCATGTTCATGGATTCCTGCGGAGCGGACTTCGAGGCGCTCAAGCGCGTCGAGTTCTTCGCCAGCCACGAGGCTCTCCTCCTGGACTACGAGCGTGCCCTCACCCGCATCGACTCCCGCACCGGGTTCCCCTACGACACGTCCGCGCACTTCCTTTGGATCGGGGAACGGACCCGCGAACTGGACCACGCACACGTCGACTTCCTGTCCCGCGTGCGGAACCCCATCGGCGTCAAGCTGGGCCCGTCCACCACCGGCGACGACGCCCTCCGCCTGATCGACAAGCTGGACCCGGAGCGCGAGCCCGGCCGCCTGACCTTCATCACCCGCATGGGCGCCGGGAACATCCGGGAGAAACTGCCCGCCGTCGTCGAGAAGGTCACGGCCTCAGGCGCACAGGTGCTCTGGGTCACCGATCCCATGCACGGGAACACGGTTACGTCCCCCAACGGGTACAAGACCCGCAATTTCGACGACGTCATTGACGAAGTACGCGGCTTCTTCGAAGTGCACCACGCCCTGGGGACCGTCCCTGGCGGCCTGCATGTGGAAATGACCGGCGACGACGTCGCGGAGTGCCTCGGCGGCGCGGACCCCATCGACCAGGACGCCTTCCTGGACCGTTATGAGTCAGTATGTGATCCGCGGCTGAACCACATGCAGTCGCTGGAGATGGCCTTCCTGGTGGCTGGGGCACTGGCCAAGCGCTGAGCCGGGCCCATCCCTGAAGCGCGCAGGCGCTTGTCCTGACTGGCACGATCGGGAACCGGCACGACGGGTGTGGGCGGAGCGGATCCGCCTACACCACAGTCAGTGTGATGACTGATCCTTCGGGTACTTCGGTATCCACGGGGTCCTGGTCCCGCACAGTGCCAAAGAAGCCGCCCAGGATATTATCTACCTGAACCTGGAAGCCCAGGCTTTCGAGGGCACGCTTCGCTTCAGCCGCCTGCCGGCCGATGTAGCTGGGCACCTCCACCATTCTCGGTCCCTTTGAGATGGTCAGGGTCACCGTCCCGCCCCGGGTGAGGGTGCCGTTTGCCGGAGACTGGCTCACAACGGCGCCCTCCGGGATATTCCTGTCGAAGACCTCTTCCCGCGCTACCTCCGCCTCCAGGCCGGCCGCCTCGATGGCGTCCTTGGCATCATCCTCGTCCAGGCCCACAACGTTGGGTACCGGGATTGGCTCCGGACCTTTGGACACCACCAGGTTGACCGGAGTGCCGTGCCGTAGCGGGGTACCGGCGGCCGGATCCTGGGACAGGACAACTCCCGCCGGCGCAGCCTCGTCAAACTGCTCCGTGACCGTTCCCAATGCCATCCCGGCACTGTTCAACCCGGTTTTTGCTTCCTCGATGGTTGCCCCGGTCAGCCCGGGCAGAGGAAACAGTTGCGGGCCCTTCGAGACAAAGACCGAAACAGGCTGGAACTTCCGGATTTCCGACCCGGCCGGGGGTTCGGTGCCCACCACCAGCCCGCTCGGCACGGCGTCGTCGAAAACGTCCCTGGTGGTGGACCGGAACCCCGCCTGGCTGAGGAGTTCCTGGGCCTGTGCCACCGTCTTGTTCGCCACGGCAGGAATGGCCGCAGCCGAACCGGGCCCCATGCCGAAGAACCAGCCTGCTCCTGTTGCCAGCAGCGCGGCGATGAGCAGGACAACCACCCACAAGACCCCCCGCCGGCGCGGGCTGCCCTCGCGCAGGTTGCGTGCCGGAGTGGCCGCAGCCCGTGCGCGGGCTTTTTCCTCTTCCTTATCAGCCTTGCGCTGGGCCCGCTTACTGATCGCCGCAGGCGCCGCCGCCCATGGTGCGTCATCGTCCGTCCCAGGGGGAGTGAGTTCATGCCGAAGACCGGGAGCAGGAGAGCTGGCTGCCTGACCGGTGACCTGGCCCGGCCCCTGCTCCTCCACTTGCTGCAACGGGCGGTACGGCGGTAACGACGGCCGGCCAAAGGGCATAACGCTCGTTGGATTGTTGGTACGGGCTATAACTTCGGTGTGGTTGTGGTTCCCGGCGGGACCCGGGCTGCCTGCAGCCAGGGCGCCAGGCGGCTGCAGGTCCAGTTCGCGGTCACTGAGGTTGGTCCTGATATGGCGCAGCTCCTGTAACAGGGCGTTGCCGTCGATGGGACGGTTCTCCGGATCGTTGGCAGTACACCACTGAACGAGTTCATCCACTTCGGCCGCCAGGCCCGGCACCAGTGCCGAGGGTGGACCCACCGTCCCGTTGACGTGCTGATAGGCCACCTGAATGGGGCCCTCGCCCGTAAACGGCTGCTGGCCCGTGAGCATCTCGTAGAGCATGATGCCCGTGGAGTACACATCGCTCCGGGCATCGGCGGGTTTGCCGAGAACGAGTTCGGGGGAGAGGTAGGCCACCGTTCCGAGCAGCGTTCCGGTGCTGGTGGAGGTGGTGACTGCCCGGGCCAGGCCAAAATCCCCGATCTTGATCCTGCCGTCTTCGGCTATCAGGACGTTTTCAGGTTTCACGTCCCGGTGGATGAACCCGGCTGCGTGGGCGGCGCCCAGGCCTTCCACCACCGGATCAATGAGCGCCAGCGCGAGCCGGGGCGGAAGCGCGCCCTTGGCCTTGAGGACGTCCCGCAGCGTATGACCCTTGATGTACTCCATCACCAGATACGCGGTGTTGGCGTCGGTGCCTTGGTCCAGAACTCCCACGACGTGCGGGTGGGAAAGCCTGGCTGCGGCCTTGGCTTCCCGGCTGAGCCTGTCAAGGAAGTTTTCGTCCGCGGAGAGGTGGGGGTGCAGTACCTTCAGGGCCACGTCCCGTTCCAGCCGCTGGTCGGTGGCCACATAAACGGTGGACATGCCGCCCCGCGCCAGCCTGGACCTGACGGCGTACCGGTTGTCCACCAGGGTTCCTACCAGAGGGTCTGACACGTGTTCCTGCACCCTACGATCGTAATCCAGCAATGAAACGGGTCCGAACCGATATCGGTCCGGACCCGTGCCGCCTTCCGCTGGCCGCCCCCGCGTTGCGGGAGCAGCCGGGGTTGCTAGCCGAAGTTCTTCTGGTGTGCCTTAATGGCGGCGACGTAGGCCTTGGTGTCCTCGTACATGCCGTATTTGCTCACCGAATACTGCCCCTGGTAGTAGCCGGCGATGGCTGAATCCCTGTCCTTGCTGGTGGCGAGGAGCTGGCGGATGATCGCCACACCTGCCGTCGCATTGTCGTAGGGATCCAAAAGGTTCAGCTTCCGGCCCACCAGGTCCGATGCCCACTGGCCCGAGCTGGGGATGACCTGCATGGTTCCGATGGCATTCGCAGGGGATACCGCACGCTGGTCGAAGCCGGACTCCTGGTGGGCGAAAGCGAGGGCGAGAGACGGCTCCACGCCCATGGCCCGCGCCGTGTTCGCGACAATGCCGCGCATCTGATCGCGTGACGGCACCGGCGAAGCGTTCAGGAGTGCCTTGTTTTCGTTCGCTGAGCTCACCACGGCGGCGGGGTAGGTAAAGCCAAGGAAGGAACTGGGCACGAGGGGCGTAACAGAGGCTGGTGGCTGGGGTGCCTGCTGGCCGGCCCCCGGGATGGCCAGCTTGTTGCCCGGGTAAATCACCGTACGCAGGTTCATCTGGTTCGCGGAGAGGAGGTCCGAAAGCTTGACACCGTGGCGGGAGGCAATGGCAGAAAGCGTGTCACCGGCCTTGACGGTGTACGAGCCGGATGCCGGGGCAGCAGCCGAGGTGTTTGCCAGAGCCGGGGCAGGTGCCGCCGGTGCAGGAGCGGGGGCCGCCGGTGCGGGAGCGGAGCCGCCGCCGCCAACCTTGATCTTTTGCCCCGGGTAGATGATGGAGCGCATGTTGAGGTTGTTCCACGAAAAGACGTCCGACAGGCTTACCTTGTGCTTGGCGGCGATGGCCCCCAGCGTGTCGCCCGGCTTCACGGTGTAACTGGCACCGCCGCTGGCCGTCGACGGTGCGGCAGCCGGTGCAGGGGCCGGAGCGGGAGCTGCGGGCGCCGGGGTACCGGAAAGCTTGATCTTCTGTCCCGGGTAGATAAGTGTGTTCGCCTGCAGGTTGTTGAGCTTCAGGATGTCGCCCGTGTTCAGCCCGAACCTGCCGGCGACAGCGCTGATGGTGTCACCCCGGGCGATGGTGTACTCGGCCGGCACGGAGGGCTGGGCCGGCTTGAAGGCCGAGGGGATGGTGGTGGAGACGGACGACGCCGGGATGACGGCCGCCGTCGCCTGTGCCGCCTGCGCTGCCTGGGCCTTCATGGCCGCGGCGAGGGTGGCCGGAACAACGCGGGCGGGCGGCTCCGCGGCAGCGGGCTGGGCGAGGGCCAGGGATGACAATACGACCGCAGGCAGCGCTGCCGTAGTGGCAGCGATTGTGGGCAGGCTCGGTTTTGGGGGCTGCTTGGGCGAGCGGGACATCGTCATGGAAAGAATCCTCTTCTCAACTGCGGGCGCGGGCGGGGATGCCGCTGTCATTCCGATACTACTGTTACAGGTGTTATTCCTGTTACGAATGTGATCTATGTGAATCTCTCACGAATTTGTCCGTAGCACAAGAATTTCGGCATTTGCCGTAAGCAGGACTTTGTGGAGTGTCCGCAGGTCAGCTGCGGGCAAGCGATGAACCGACTAGGCGCGACGGTATCCACCGTGGCAACCTTGATCCGTGAGTAATGTAGAAAACCTCGTGGGCGAATGGTTGCCCCTGCCCGACGTCGCCCAATTGTTGGATGTCTCGATTACCAAAGTCCACAGCCTTATTGACGAGCATGCTTTGGCGGCTTTGCGGGTGGGAGAACGGAAAATCCGTTCGGTCCCGGCTGAATTCATTCAGGACGGCCAGGTGGTGGACAGCCTTAAAGGCACCATTGTTGTGCTGGCGGACGCAGGTTACTCGGACGAGGACCTCATCATCTGGCTGTTCACGCCTGATGAGTCACTGCGCGGACGTCCCATTGACGCCTTGCGGGAGGGCAGGAAAACAGAAATCAGGCGCAGGGCCCAGACTTTGGCCTGGTAGGTGCCGGCTTTTCCGCCGATCGAATCAGGAGGCGCGGCTGACGGTTGCTTCGGCCAGCCTCTGCAGGGCGGTTTTCGGCAGTTGGTCCAGGGGAAGTGCCTCGAGAGCATCGTAGGCTGCCGCGCCGAATTCGTTGATGAGGACTTCGGTGGCCTGCAAAGCCCCCGATTCTTCGATGATCCGCCGGATTTCGAAAATGTCCTCCTCCGTGAGGTCGGGGCTGCCCAGGCGTGCGTCGATATACGCCGATTCGGACTCCGATGCCTGGTCCAGGGCAAGCGCTACCAGCACGGTCCGCTTGCCTTCGCGCAGGTCGTCTCCGGCCGGCTTGCCGGTGGTGAGCGGATCGCCGAAGACACCCAGCACGTCGTCACGAAGCTGGAAGGCTTCGCCAAGGGGCAACGCGAATGCAGAGTACCCGCGGAGAAGTTCGTTGGAAGCACCGGCGAGTGCGCCGCCCAGCGCGAGCGGGTGCTCGGTTGAATACTTGGCCGACTTGAACCTGATGATGGACTGGGCCCTGCTGACGGCTCCCGCCCGGTCCCGCACGGGTCCGGCTACTTCCTCCAGGATGTCCAGGTACTGGCCGGCCATGACCTCTGCGCGCATGAGGTTGAAGATCAGCCGGGCTCGGCTGCCGGCAGCAGCCCGCTCGCCGATGTCCGTAAACGCTTCTTCGCTGAACGAGAGGCAGAGGTCGCCGGTGAGGATTGCAGCTGCCTGCCCAAACCGCTCGCTGTCCAGGGCCCAGCCTTGGGTTCCGTGGAGTTGGCTGAACCGGCGGTGGACGCTGGGTCCGCCCCGCCTGGTGTCCGAGCGGTCGATGATGTCATCGTGGATTAGCGCGGCAGCCTGGAACAGCTCCAGCGCGGCACCGGCTGTCACGATCTGCCGGGCGGACGGTTCACCGCCGGCGGCCCGCCAACCCCAGTAGCACATCAGCGCCCGGAGCCGTTTCCCCCCGGTCACCAGGTTGGAGATGGAACCCGTGAGGGGTTCGATGTCAGGGGAGATGGCGGACATGATGGATTGCCGGGATGTGAGGAAGTCGGTCAGCTCACCGGCGACCGCCGCTACGAAGGCGGCCTGTTCATCCCTTATCTGCTCAGTTGCCGTCACTTGGCTGACTCAGCTGCCACGTTGGCACCGATGGTGAAGGTGACAACGCCGCCGGCCTCCACGGCGGAGATGTTGACGGTCTCACTGTCTCCGCGGACAAAGTCCTTGGAAGCTACCGCCCCCACGGCCTCGCCCGGCACTGCCTTGAACCCGCGCGCCTCAAGTTCTTTGGTGTAAAAGTCCAGGACGGCCGCAGTGGGCGAAGTGATGGTGGCAACCAAGGCTGCGGTGGCCGGCGTCGATGCCTTGTCGAAGCTGCTGGACACCACGCCCGCGCCCGGCATGAGCGGCAGGAGCTGCTGGGGGAAACCTTCGACGACGGCCCCTACGGTAGCGGAGGTGTTGGGCGAGGCGGAGGGGCTGGCCGCAGCTGTCACAGTGGACTGCACCGTTTCCGGTGCAGAGGCGGAGGCTGTGGGGTCCGGTGTTCCTGAGGGCGTTGGGCTGCAGGCAGCGAGCGCCAAGGCTGCACCGGCAGCAAAAGCGGCCAGGGCTGCTGGCTTAGGTTTTCCAATGACCGTCACAGGGACATTCCTCCTGGTGTAGATGCCGGATTCAGCCACCAGTTTAGTCAGTACAAGGCGATAGGATTGCAGCCGTGGCACCTGTTGGGACGATCGAGCCGGCCGGAGCAGGCCTCCTGCCCCGGAGGCGCAACTGCATCATGCACGTGGATATGGATGCTTTTTTCGTCTCCGTGGAACTGCGCACGCGGCCCGAACTGCGTGGCAGGCCGGTCATCGTGGGTTATCCGGCGGAGCGCTCAGTAGTCCTCTCCGCGTCCTACGAAGCCAGGGCCTTCGGCGTCAAATCCGCGATGCCAATGGCAGTGGCCATGCGCATGTGCCCCCAGGCGGTAGTCATCGAGCCCCGGCACAAGGAGTATTACGAGGTTTCCGCCCAGCTGATGACGATCTTCGAGTCCGTCACCGAACTTGTGGAGCCGCTCAGCGTGGACGAGGCGTTCCTGGACGTCAGCGGTGCGATACGCAGGCTGGGTCCGCCCCGGACCATCGGAGAACTGATTCGGCGCAGGGTGGCTGCGGAGCTCGGCATTACCGCCTCGGTGGGGGTTGCTGAGACAAAGTTTGTGGCAAAAATTGCCTCCACCCGCTGCAAACCGGACGGGTTGCTCCTGATCGGACCTGACGAGACGGTTCCGTATCTCCACAGTCTGCCCGTCGGCGCATTGTGGGGGGTTGGCGCGAAGACCACCGACGTCCTGGCGAGGATGGGCATCAAAACGGTCGCAGACCTGGCAGCCACGCCGGTCTCGTCCCTCAAGAAGATGCTTGGCGCGGGCGGGGTTCATGTCCACCAACTCGCTTGGGGATTGGACCCGCGTCCCGTCACACCCGTCCGTGTCGAAAAGAGCATCGGCGCGGAAGAAACCTTTGCTGTGGACACCGCCAACGACGCCCTCCTCCACCGGGAACTGCTGCGGCTTTCGCACCGTACGGCGGAGCGGTTGCGCAGTTCGGGGATGGTGGCCCGGACCGTCGCCTTGAAGCTGAGGTTCGCGGACTTCTCCACCATCACCCGCAGCCGTACCGTCCAGACTCCCGTGGACAGCGCGCAGCTCATCTATGCCGTGGCGCTTCAGCTCCTGGACTCCGTGGACAGGCCCATGACTGTCAGGCTGGTGGGAGTGCGGGCTGAGCAGCTTGAAGAGGCCGCGCGGACCTCGCTGCAGCTGAGTATCGACCGCAGGGACGAAAACTGGCGCGCCGCGGAGCAGGCCGTAGACCAGGTAGCCCGCAAATTCGGTGGAAAATCGGTCCTTCCTGCCCGGCTGCTTGAGCCCGGCAGCGGTTCCGAATAAGCCTGCAAATAAGCCGTTTGGCGGCTGCCGGGAAAGTCATTGCCGTCTTTCAGAACGGCCCTGAACAAACTATCCTTATAGATACGAAGTTTTGGAGTGACTGGACTTACTGCCTGGCTCTCCTGGTCATGCTTCCGCTCACCGTTTGCATGCCCGGGTTGCCGTTTACCGCTACAGCAGGCGGGTACGGGAACCACCAGGGCATACCAGACGTTATCCGAACAGAAGAAATGGCTGGGATCAGCCCGGACGTTGGCCTACAAAGGAGGTCGTGATGCCGCTGTCGGAGCACGAACAGAAGCTGCTTGAGCAGCTGGAGAAGCAGCTTCACGAGGATGATCCAAAGTTCGCGAATTCCATGGGATCGGACCCCGGGCGTTCGTGGTCTACCAGACACGTCGTGATTGGCGTCCTGTGCGCGCTGGCCGGCGTCTTCCTGCTGCTTGTGGGAGTCACCCTCCAAAACATTTTTGTCGGTGTCCTGGGATTTGTTGTTATGGGCGGCGGCGTCTATTTCGCCACGATGCGCAGCAATTCGTCAGCAACGAAAACCGCCAAGCCCGGCACCGGTAAGGGCGGCAAGCAACGGAGTTCCTTCATGAGCAACCTTGAGGAGCGCTGGGACGAGAGGCGCCGGGGAGAGCCCTAAAGGCTACGGCGTCCGCTGACACCAAAAGCGCAGTACGCACCACTTTGCTCCACAACGTGGGGTTATTGCCAAAAAGACCCGCTTCGGCGGGTCTTTTCGCATTTAAGCGGCCTCCATCTTTCGCGATGTCCGCGGATACGTTGGGGGCACAGGCGCCTTGCGCGTCCGCACTGCGGGAATTGCCGAAAGTCCTCCACTTCCCACCACCAACGCAATTCCGCGTGTTTAGGGGTGCCTTTCCCAGGAATTGAGCGCTTCCCCGCGCTTTTCACGTTGACTGTGGTGGAAAGTGGAGTAATGTGGAGGACATAAGAGGGTGGTTGCAACATAGGGGATGTGCAGTTCCTGACATCGGACAGGCGGTGGGCCAGTGTTTCTGGGCACGCATTCGCCACGTCTGGATGAGAAGGGCCGGATCATTCTCCCCGCGAAGTTCCGCGAGGAACTTGCCAGCGGACTGGTACTCACCAGAGGCCAGGAGCGTTGCATCTACGTCTTCAGCGAGAAGGAATTTGCCCGGGTTCACGAGCAAATGCGGGAGGCACCAATCTCCTCAAAACAGGCGCGGGACTACATCCGCGTCTTTCTTTCTGGAGCCTCGGACGAGGTACCTGACAAGCAGGGGCGCGTGACTATTCCGCCGGCGCTCCGGGAGTACGCAGGGCTCGGGAGGGAACTGGCCGTCATCGGCGCCGGAACCCGCGCCGAGATCTGGGACGCCCAGGCCTGGAATGAATACCTCGCGGAGAAGGAAACCGCCTTCTCCGAAACCGATGATCCCATTCCGGGCATTCTCTGACCGGAACAGGACCGCGGGCAGATGTCTTGGCTGAGATCTCCAGCCGGCCCATCGGCTGGCCAACCTGGCTCACTTCCCCGGAGCCAGGCGGGCACGACGATAGGCGCGGATGGGGATCTGGGCCAAGAACCATACCAGTGACAGCGACGGCGAGAGAGGACGGGGCATGCACGATCAACAGAAGCCAACGTCTGAACGCCATGTGCCGGTCCTTCGCGACCGGTGCATCAATTTGTTGGCGCCGGGTTTTGAAGCGGCGAGGAGCCGCGGCGAAACCCCGGTGGCCATCGACGCGACGCTGGGCATGGGGGGCCACTCCGAAGCCATGCTGCAGCGGTTCCCGGACCTCCACCTGATCGGCATCGACCGCGATGAAGAAGCCCTTGCCCTGGCAGGGGAGCGGTTGGCTCCGTTCCAGGCGCGGACAGACCTGGTCCACGCGGTCTATGACGAAATCGAAGAAGTCATCGCTGACCTTGGCGTGACCGAAGTACACGGCATCCTCATGGACCTGGGCGTTTCCTCCCTCCAGCTGGATGAGCGCGAACGGGGTTTTGCGTATTCATTCGACGCACCCCTGGACATGCGGATGGATACCAGCCGCGGACAGACTGCGGCCGACGTCGTCAACAACTACAGCGAAGAGGAACTCGTCCGGATCATCCGGAAATGGGGCGAGGAGAAGTTCGCCGGACGCATAGCAAACAGGATCGTTGCCTCCCGGGCCTCCCGACCTTTCACCACTACCGGCGAGCTCGTGGAACAGATCCGCGCAGTCGTCCCGGCCGGAGCGGCAAAGTCCGGCGGCCATCCTGCCAAACGGACGTTCCAGGCCCTGCGGATCGAAGTCAACGAGGAGCTTGACGTGCTGGAGCGGGCGGTCCCCGCGGCCGTTGACGCCACGGCCCTGGGCGGCCGAATAGTGGTCATGTCCTATCACTCCCTGGAGGACAAGATCGTCAAGGGAGTTTTCCAGGCCCGATCCAAATCCTCCGCTCCCCTCGGCTTTCCCGTGGAGCTGGAAGAGCACAAACCCGAACTGAAGACCCTGACCAAAGGCACCGAGGTGCCAACCGCCGTCGAAATCGCCGAAAACCCCCGCGCTGCCTCAGCAAGGCTGCGCGCGGTGGAACGTATCCGAACCAGGAGAGCTTAGTGAGCACCGCTGCCGTCAAGAACTTTCCCGTCGTTTCCGGTTCGGCGGCCAAGCAGCTTCCTGCGGGTTCGCCGGCCGGTCCCCGCCGGAACCGCACCCCGCTGTCCGTAGTCCGGACCGTTCCCCGCAAACGCCGCGCCCCCTTCGTGGTGCTCTGCTTCGCCATGCTTGCCGTGGCCCTGATCGCTGTTCTTGTCCTGAACATTTCCGTATCCACGGCGCAGTACCAATTGGTGGAACTGCGCGCCCGGCAGAGCACCCTGACCAAGCAGAACCAGGACCTCACCCAGCAGGTCCAGAACTTCGAAGCACCCCAAAACCTTGCAGCGCAGGCGACGAAGCTGGGCATGGTTCCTTCCACCGTCAAAGGCCAGATTGACCTGTCCACCCTCACCGTCACCGGCAAGGCCACGCCGGCTGTGAAGGACGGTGCTGCCGGCGCCGTTATCCCGGCGCCTGCTGTCGCAGGCCAGGTAACCGTGGTTCCGCCGCCAAGCAAGCAGGATCCGCTGGAAGCCCGGAAGCCCGCCCAGGCACCTGCGGCTGCTTCCGCCCCCACAGACGCCAAGCCCGCCGCCGGCGCCACGCCTGGCCAGGCATCGCCGTCGTCCGCGCCTGCCCAGACACCGTCGTCGGCGCCGGCCCTGCCGCCGGCAGAGCTCCACGGAGGGTCAGTACCGGCACCCGAGCAGAAGGTCCCCGGACAGTAACGCGGCAGGTCTGACAGGCAACAAGGTCGAGCAGCAAGGAAATATCACGGTGGCGCAGAGGACCGGCAAAGCAAGCAGCGGCAAGGTACCCAGCGCCAAAAAGCGGCTCCGGCTGGGACTGGGAATAATGCTGACACTCCTGCTGGTGGTGGGCGGCAAGCTCTTCCTGGTCCAGGGGCTGGACGTCGGTGGAATGGCCGAAGCAGCACTGAACAGCCGGATGAAGCGGACCGTCCTGCCTGCCGAGAGAGGCAGCATCCTGGACTCCCGGGGAACCGTGCTGGCCAACAGCGTGATCCGCTACAACGTGGTGGTGGACCAGCGCGTCAACACCAAAACCGAAACCTTCAAGCGCCTGGACACGGTGGACGGCAAAGAGAAGCTGGTGGATGTCAGCCGTGACCAGGGCCTCACCGAGCTCGCCGCCGCGCTGGGCATGGAAAAGGACGCTGTCCGGGACGCCGTCACCGGCGGGCAGCCCTATTACATCGTTGCCAAGGACGTAAAGCCGGACATTGAGGACCGGATCTCCCAGCTCCAGATCCCCGGCATCGTCACCGAAGGCGTCAGTAAGCGGGTTTATCCCAACGGTTCCGTCGCCGGTGGCATCATCGGGTTCCTGGCCGACGGCGCTACTGGCCAGGCCGGCATAGAACAGACCCAGGACGAACTGCTGAAGGGCGCTGACGGCGAACGCCTTTTTGAAATCGGCGCCGACGGCCTGCGCATCCCCGTGGGAGTGGATGAGCTCACAGCGCCGCAGGACGGTAAGGACATCAAGCTCACGCTCAACTCGGACCTGCAGTATTTTGCGCAGCAGGCCATTCAAAGCCAGTCGGACAAGCTCGACGCAGAGTGGGGCGTCATCATCGTGATGGACGCCAAGACCGGGGACCTGGTGGCGATGGCCGACACCAATTCCCCCGACCCCAACGACCCCGGCCGGGTGGCCGCCAAGGATCGCGGTGTCCGCGCAGTCACGGCTGCATACGAGCCCGGCTCTGTTGAAAAGATGATGACCGCGGCAGCCCTCATTGAAGAGGGAAAGGCCAAGCCGCTCGACTCATTCACCCTGGGGCCCACTTACACCGTGGACGGCCAAACCTTCAGCGACTCCTTCGCCCACGGAACCGAGGAGCGCACCCTCGCGGGCATCCTGGGCTACTCGATGAACACCGGCACTGTCATGGCCGGCCAGCGCCTCAGCAAGGAGCAGCGGTACGACTGGCTGAAGAGGTTCGGCATCGGCGAGGCGCCGGACATCGGGCTTCCTGCCACGGCCTCCGGCATCCTCACGCCCTGGCAGCAGTGGGACGGGCGCCAGGAATACACCGTGCTGTTCGGGCAGGGCGTGTCCCAGTCCACCCTCCAGACGGTACGGGCATTCCAATCCATCGCCAACGACGGCGTGATGCTCCAGCCAAGGCTGATCGACGCCCACGTCTCCCCGGACGGAAGCGAGGAAAAGGTGCCCGCCGCACCGTCGCGGCAGGTCGTCTCGGAGAACACGGCCCAGCAGGTCCGGGACATACTGGAAAGCGCCGTGACGGAGGGCCAAATCAAGGACGCTGCCATCGACGGCTACCGCGTGGGCGCAAAGACGGGCACCTCTGAATCCCCCTGCGACGACGGCAAGTCCGGGTTCTGCGGCTACACCGCCTCCATGGTGGGCATGGCACCAATGGATGATCCGCGGTTTATTGTGGAGGTGGTACTCCAGCGGCCCAAGGGCAGCATCTACGGGATTACCAACGGGCCGGTCTTCCGGTCCGTCATGAGCCAGGCGCTGCGGACCTACAATGTCCAGCCGTCCACCGGCGAACCGGCCAGGCTTCCCCAGTTCGCCAAGTAGCACCCCCGCAACAGCCAACCAGCAGCACCACCGGTTCATCCATGCCGGGCCCGATCCACTAGCACCATCGGAGATTCCTTGTCTGACCTCAATCCGTCCGATAGCCTCGCCGTCCCGGAGGGACCCGCCGGCCAAAGCCGCTTCCGCCCGTCAACTGTAGAAGCGGTCCGGCTGGCAAGCATCGGCGATGCCATCGACGTAGCGGTTCCCGGTCCGGCCGCTGAAGTGGAAGTCACCGGAATTTCGCTGAACTCGCGGACAGTCGAACAGGGGGACCTCTACGTCGCCCTTCCGGGCGCGGCACGCCACGGCGCGGATTTTGCGCCGCAGGCCATCAAAGGGGGAGCCGTTGCCGTCCTCACCGACGATGCCGGAGCCAGGCTGCTCGCGCTCTCCACCGAGGTGCAGGTACCGGTAATCATCGTGGACTCGCCCCGCAACGTGGTGGGTCCACTGTCCGCCTTGATCTATCAAAGCCAGCCGGGCGGCGCCCAGCCGCAGTTGTTTGGCGTCACGGGCACCAACGGGAAAACCACCACCACCTACTTCATCAACTCGCTGCTGCGCGCCCTCGGCCGGAAGACCGGTCTTATCGGCACCATCGAGATACATGCCGGCGGCGACCCCATCCCGAGCCTGCTCACCACGCCCGAATCTACCGACGTGCACGCGCTGCTGGCCCTCATGCGGGAAAGGGGACTGACCGCCGCCGCCATGGAGGTCTCGTCCCACGCCATCTCCTTCCAGCGGGTGGACGGAGTGCTTTTCGACGTTGCAGGCTTCACCAACCTCACGCAGGACCACTTGGACCTGCACCACACCATGGACGACTATTTCGCCACCAAAGCGGAGCTTTTCACCCCGCGCCGCGCCCGCGCTGCCGTTGTGACGGTCGACGACGAATGGGGCCGCCGTCTCGCCGGTGCCACGGAGGTGCCGGTCACCACCCTCTCCACGACCGCCGGAACCACTGCCGACTGGACTGTGACGGCTACCGCCGCGCGCGGCCTCGGCACGGAATTCACCCTCAGCGGCCCGGACGGCGCCATGCTCACTGTGCACACCGGACTTCCCGGCAGCTTCAACGTAGCCAATGCGGCGCTGGCCGCAGTGATGGTCCTGACGGCAGGCGTGGACGCCGCCGCGCTGCAAGCGGCACTGGACGAGCACGACCCCTTCACAGTAGCGGTGCCCGGACGCATGCAGCTGGTCTCCAGGCGGCCGGCCGCGGTGGTGGATTTTGCCCACAACACCGACGCCCTGGCCCGTGCCCTCGAGGCCGTACGGTCCCCGCAGCAGGGGTCACGCCTTATCGTCGTGTTCGGTGCAACCGGCCAGCGTGACCAGGGCAAACGCCCCGCCATGGGCGCCATCGCGGCGCGGCTCGCGGATACCGTGATCATCAGCGATGACGACCCCCACGATGAAGATCCCGCCGCTATCCGCGCGGACGTCCTGGCCGGAGCCAGGGAAGCAAAGGAAAAGGACTCCCTGGTGTGTGAAGTCCTGGAAGTCTTCCCCCGCGCCGACGCCATCCGCCATGCCGTGGAGTTGGCCCGGCCGGAGGACACTATCCTGGTGGCCGGCCGGGGCCATGAGGTGTGGCAGGAGGTCAAAGGCGTCAACCTTGCCCTCGACGACCGGGTGGAACTGCGCAGCGCCTTGACAGCCAGGGGATTCAACGTTCTCCAAGACGACCGGATAGAGTCCTAGACCGAGATGATTGCATTTACTGCGGCGGAGATCGCCGAAATCACTAACGGGCGCCTGGACGCCGATCCCGGGATTACGCCCCTTTCGGTGGTCACGGACTCACGCGAAGCCACGCCGGGTTCGCTCTACGTTGCAAAGCCGGGTGAGCACGCGGACGGCCATGACTACGTGGCAGCTGCCTTTACAGCAGGCGCCACCCTTGCGCTCGTGGAGCGGCCGGTGTCCGCACCGGGCGGAACACCCTACCCCTCGGTGCTGGTCCAGGATGCCGTCCTTGCCATGGGCGCCCTGGCCGCCGAGGCCGTGCGCAGGATCCGGGCTGCCCGCGCCAGGCAAGGCAGCGAACTCACGGTCGTGGGTATCACCGGCTCGGCCGGGAAAACCACCACCAAGGACCTGCTCGCCGGCATCCTGGCCACACAGGGAAACACCGTGGCGCCGCAAGGGTCCTACAACGGTGAAATCGGTGTCCCCCTGACCGTGTTCCGCGCAGGAACAGAGACGCGCTACCTGGTGATCGAGATGGGCGCTACCGGAATTGACCACATCCGGTACCTCGCGGACATGGTCAAACCTGACATCGGCGTGGTGCTCGCCGTCGGCACAGCACACGCCGGCGAATTCGGGGGAGTGGAGAACATCGCCCGGGCCAAGGGTGAACTTGTCGAGGCCCTCGCCCCGGCCGGCACAGCCGTGATAAACCTCGACGACAAGCGGGTGGCCGCAATGCGCGCGCGCACCTCGGCGCAGGTCCTGGGCTTCTCGGCAGAAGGCCGCGAAGACGCCGCCGTCCAGGCAGTGAACGCCGACACCAATGCCGCCGGCCATCCTGAATTCGATCTTCAGCTGCCGGGCAGCGAAGCCGGCCTGCACGTGAGCAGCCGCCTTATCGGCGCACACCACGTGGGCAACCTTTTGGCCGCTGCCTCAGCAGCCTGGGCTGCGGGTGTTTCCGGGCGGGACATAGCGTCCTCCCTCAGCAGCCAGACTGCCGCCAGCCGGTGGCGCATGGAGCGCACCGAGCGTCCGGACGGCGTCACCGTCATCAACGACGCCTACAACGCCAACCCCGAATCCATGCGGGCCGCCCTGAGGACGCTCGCGGACCTGGGCCGGGGCAGGCGTACCTGGGCCGTGCTGGGAGCAATGCTCGAACTCGGCGAGGACTCCATCCGCGAACATACCGCCGTGGGTACCCAGGTGGTCCGGCTCAATATCTCCCGGCTGCTGGTGGTGGGCCGGGAAGCACGTGCACTGTACGTGTCAGCGGTGCAGGAGGGGTCCTGGGGCGACGAATGCCTTTTCGCTGAAACAGTGGAAGAGGCCTACGAACTGTTGGACGCTGAGCTGCAGCCCGGGGACCTGGTGCTGTTCAAGTCCTCGAACAGCGTGGGGCTTCGCCATTTGGGCGATCGGATAGCATTACCCCGACAAACCCCCAGCACCGCCGATGAAAGGAGCACTCTGCTGTGATTGCACTTTTGATCGGCGCGGGCCTGGCACTCCTGTTCGCCCTCGTAGGGACCCCGCTCTTCATCCGGCTTCTGGTCCGCCGCGGCTACGGCCAGTTCATCAGGGACGACGGTCCCACCTCGCACCACACCAAACGCGGCACGCCCACCATGGGCGGGACCGTGGTGGTGGCGGCGGTACTGCTCAGCTACGGCCTCACGCACCTGATCATGCTGATGCTGAACCCGGGCTCTTCGGGCCCGTCCGCGTCTGCCCTTATCCTGCTGTTCCTCATGGTGGGAATGGGGCTTGTGGGGTTCCTGGATGACTTCATCAAAATCTCCCGCCAGCGGAGCCTCGGCCTCAATGCCAAGGCAAAGCTGATCCTGCAGGCAGCCGTCGGCATCATCTTTGCGGTACTCGCCCTGAACTTCCCCAACCGGGCCGGTGTCACGCCCGCCTCCACAAAGATTTCGCTGGTCCGTGACCTGCCCTGGCTGGACCTTGCCTTCGGCGGAACCGTCCTTGGGGCCATCCTGTTCGTGGTGTGGTCGAACCTGATTGTCACCGCCGCCACCAACGGCGTAAACCTGACCGACGGCCTTGACGGGCTCGCCGCAGGTGCCGCCGTAATGGTTTTCGGCGCTTATACGCTGATGGGGATCTGGCAAAGCAACCAGGCGTGCGGCTCACCCCGTGAGGCCGGCGGCGGCTGCTATTCCGTCCGTGATCCCCTTGACCTCGCGCTGCTGGCAGCCATCATGAGCGCCGCGCTGGTGGGCTTCCTGTGGTGGAACACCTCACCGGCCAAAATCTTCATGGGTGACACCGGCTCGCTGGCCATTGGCGGCGCCATTGCAGGTTTCGCCATCCTGTCCCGTACCGAGCTGTTGCTGGGCATCATCGGCGGCCTGTTCGTCCTGATCACCCTGTCCGTCATTATCCAGGTGGGCTACTTCAAGGCCACCGGCGGAAAACGCGTCTTCAAAATGGCCCCCCTGCAGCACCACTTTGAGCTGCAGGGCTGGGCGGAAGTAACGGTGGTGGTCCGGTTCTGGATCCTCTGCGGGCTGTTCGTCGCCGCCGGGCTTGGGATTTTCTACGCTGAATGGGTTGTGCTGCTGTGACCGTTTCCCCCCGACTCGAAAACCTCACCACCTGGGACTCCGACTGGTCCGGGCTGCGCGTAGCCGTGACCGGAATCGGGGTCTCCGGTTTTGCGGCGGCCGATACCCTTATCGAACTCGGTGCCCGGGTGGTGGTGGTGGACGCTGCCACGACCGATACTGCCAAGGCCCACGCGGAAACCCTGAGGATCGTTGGCGCAGCTGATGTCCTGCTCGGCGAGGACGCGGTACAGCGCATCCCCCGGATCGACGGTGAACTTCCCGAACTGATCGTGACCTCGCCCGGCTGGCGCCCGGACCAGGCCCTCCTGGCCGCTGCTGCAAGGGCCCACATACCGGTGTGGGGCGATGTCGAACTGGCCTGGCGGGTGCGGGTGCGGGAAGGCCGGAAGACGGCCGACTGGCTTGCCATCACGGGAACCAACGGAAAGACCACCACCGTTGGCCTTACCGAGTCGATGCTCCGCGCCGCCGGGCTTAAGGCGATCGCCGTCGGCAACGTGGGCACCCCCATCCTCGATGCCCTCAGGGACCCCGTGGAATACGACGTTTTCGCTGTGGAACTCTCCAGCTTCCAGCTCCACTGGGCGCAGTCCCTCTCACCGGTCGCCAGTGTCTGCCTGAACGTTGCAGAGGACCACGTGGACTGGCACGGCTCCTACTATTCCTACCTGGCGGACAAGGCCAGGGTTTATGAACAGACGCAAAAGGCCTGCATCTACAACGCCGAGCAGATTGAAACCGAGCGCATGGTGGAGAATGCCGACGTGGTGGAGGGCTGCCGCGCCGTCGGTTTCACCACCGTCACCCCGGCCGTCAGCATGCTGGGCGTGGTGGAGGGACTGCTCGTGGACCGGGCGTTCATTGCCGAACGCAAGGACAGCGCCGCCGAACTCGCCTCCATGAGCGACCTCGGTGCATTCGCCCCGCGGCACATGGTGGCCAACGCCCTGGCAGCCGCCGGACTCGTGCGCGCCTATGGCGTAGAGGCAAAAGCCGTCCGGCAGGGCATTCAGGACTACATCCCCGGCGACCACCGCATCCAGCCCGTGGCCCGCCACAACGGTGTCCTCTGGGTGAACGACTCCAAGGCCACCAATCCCCACGCGGCGGCTGCCTCGCTGGCTGCGTTCAGCAACGTCGTCTGGATCGCCGGCGGACTCTCCAAGGGTGTGACCTATGACGATCTGGTCCGGGAAAACGTCCAGCGGCTCAAAGCCGTAGTGCTGATCGGAAGCGATACAACTGCCCTCACCG
Source organism: Arthrobacter sp. sptzw42 (assembly GCF_059089685.1). Taxonomy (NCBI): domain Bacteria; kingdom Bacillati; phylum Actinomycetota; class Actinomycetes; order Micrococcales; family Micrococcaceae; genus Arthrobacter; species Arthrobacter sp. sptzw42. The sequence continues at coordinate 178,731 of NZ_JBNHEX010000006.1, read as the reverse complement.
AGGCCCTCCAGCGACACGCGCCCGATGTCCCCGTGATAACCCCGGCCGCAGGCGAAACTGAAATGGTGCAGACTGCCGCGGCGGCCGGCGCCGTCCCATCCGGTTCTTCCGTACCTGGTGAGACGGTAATGGCCAGGGCCGTAGCGTCAGCAGCGCAGCTCGCCGCCTCAGGCGACACTGTGCTGATGGCTCCGGCGGCTGCTTCCATGGATCAGTTCTCTTCCTATGCCCACCGTGGCGACACCTTCATCAAAGCTGTCCGCGGGCTGGTGGAAGGGCAGGCACAGACCGGCGAGGAGTAACAATGGCCAGCACGCCAATGCGCCAGCAGCCAGCGAAGCAGCAGCAGCCGGTTGGACAGCAGAGCGGCAAGCCACGCCCGGGTTCCTCGGCAACAGCCGGCCCGCGGCCGGCGGCGGCCGCAGCCAGGCTCCGAACGATGTACCGCAGGTTCTGGTCCGCACTGGAAGGGAACGGCACCTCCCGGAACGGCTCCACGTACTACCTCATTCTGGGCTCAACCCTCGCACTGACTGCCATCGGCATCATGATGGTGCTCTCAGCCTCCAGCGTGGAATCCATTGCCGCCGGAAAGTCGCCCTACGGAGATGCCCTGAAGCAGGGCATGTTTGCCGCCATCGGCATCTTCACCATGTTCGTGCTGTCCCGGATCAACGTCATCTGGCTCAAACGGCTCGCCTGGCCGGCAATCGGGGCGGCGCTGGTCCTCCTGATCCTCGTCCAGGTGGTGGGTGACGAGGTCAACGGCAACAAGAACTGGATCGACCTCGGCGGTATCACCTTCCAGCCGTCGGAAGCATCGAAACTCGCCCTGGCCCTCTGGATGGCCACGGTCCTGGCCATGAAGGGAAAGCTGCTCAGCAAGTGGCAGCATGTGGCAGTTCCGGCCGTGCCTATGGCCATCATCATCGTTGGCCTGGTCCTGGTGGGCAACGACCTCGGAACGGCCATGATCATCATGATGATCACCGCGGCCGCGCTTTTCTTTGCCGGGGCTCCGCTCTACCTCTTCGGTATTGCAGGACTTTTCGGAGCTGTCCTGGCCGGTGTCATGGCCGTGACCAGCTCGAACCGCATGTGCCGCATCACGTCCTGGTGGACCGGGCAGTCCTGCGCCGACGGCATTGACGCCAACTACCAGGCCACCAACGGCCTCTACGGCCTGGCCTCCGGTGGCTGGTTTGGCGTGGGCCTTGGGCAAAGCCGGCAGAAATACAGCTGGATCCCCGAAGCCCACAACGACTTCATCTTCGCCATCATCGGCGAGGAACTCGGCCTGGTGGGCACCGTCGTCGTACTCATCCTTTTCGCCATCCTCGGCGCGGCCATCTACCGCGTGGTGGTGGCACAGGAGGGCATGTTCCACCGTGTCCTGGCCGGCACCATCATGGTGTGGCTGCTCGGCCAGGCCACCGTGAACATGTCCGTGGTGACAGGCCTGATGCCCGTTATCGGTGTGCCGCTGCCTTTCATCTCCTACGGCGGGTCCGCCCTGCTGATGTCACTGTGTGCCATCGGCGTGGTGCTTTCCCTGGCCCGGGAGCAGATGGCCCCGGCCATCCGGCCCAAACGGATGCTGAAGTTCAAGGCGAAGCCGGCCACAGCGGCCGCGCCCAGGAAAAAGACTGCAAGAAAGCGTGCCTAAGCCCCACATGAATTCCCCAAATCCCTCCATCGTCCTGGCGGGCGGCGGAACCGCCGGCCACATCAGCCCCCTTCTGGCCATCGCCGCTGCCATCCGCACCGCAGCACCCGGCGCCGCCATCCTCGCCGTCGGAACACCTGCAGGAATGGAAACCCGGCTGGTGCCCGCCGCCGGGGTTGACCTGGCCACCATCGACCGCGTGCCCCTTCCCCGGAAGCCCTCCGTGGATCTCCTTCGGCTCCCCGGACGGCTCGGCGGCGCCGTCCGGCAGGCCGGCGCCGTCCTGGACAACGCCCGCGCGGACGTTTTGGTGGGAGTCGGAGGTTATGTGTGCACGCCCATGTACCTGGCCGCACGAAAACGGAACATCCCGATCGTGATCCATGAGGCAAACATCCGTCCCGGGCTCGCAAACAGGGTGGGCGCGATGTTCACCAAGCGTGTGGCAGTAGCCTTTGACAGCACCCCGCTGAAGGGAGCCCTGCACGTGGGCATGCCGATGCGCACCGAAATTTCGGGCCTCGACCGGGCAGCTGCGCGGACCGCGGCACGGGAGGCCCTCGGACTGGATGCTGGGAAGCCCACGCTAATCGTCACGGGCGGATCATTGGGCGCGCAAAGCATCAACCGCACCATCACAGCCTCCCTCGGGCAGCTAGCAGCTGCAGGAATCCAAACCCTGCACATCACCGGCCGCGGCAAGTCGGTTCTGGACGACGGCGGCCTGCCGCTGGCCGCCGAAGGCTACCGCCAGGTGGAGTACATCGACGGCATGGAGCTGGCCTACGCCGCCGCCGATGTGCTGCTTGCCCGCTCCGGCGCCGCGACCGTCTGTGAGATCGCGGCCGTCGGCGTGCCGGCCGTCCTGGTGCCGCTGCCCATCGGCAACGGTGAACAGGCCCTCAATGCGGCAGGACTCGTAGCCGCCGGCGGCGCCGTGCTTGTCGCAGACCGGAGCTTCACCCCTGAGTGGGTGGGCAACGAACTGGTTCCCCTCGTCACCGACCAGCCCCGCCTCGCCACCATGGCAGCAAACTCCTACCGACTTGGTATCCGCAACGCCGACCAGCGCATGGCCGGCCTCGTCCTGGAAGCGGTATCCGCATGACCTCCGACACCATCCCCAGCCTCGCGTCCCTGGGCAAGGTCCACTTCGTCGGCGTCGGCGGCGTGGGCATGTCCGCCGTCGCCCGGATCATGGTGGCCCGCGGCGTGCAGGTCAGCGGTTCCGATGCCAAGGACCTTCCCGTTATGGCGGACCTCTCTGCTGCCGGGGCGCGCATCGCCAGCGGTTACGACGCTGCCAACCTTGCCGACGCACAAACTGTGGTGGCAGGCTCAGCCATCAAGGCGGACAACCCCGAAGTGATGGCGGCCAGGGAAGCAGGAGTGCCGGTGCTGCACCGGTCTGTTGCCCTCGCGGCAACCATGGGCGGAGACGTGGTGGTGACCGTCGCCGGAACCCATGGCAAGTCCACCACCACTTCGATGGTCGCGGTCCTGCTGCAGGGGGCAGGCCTGGACCCTTCCTTTGCCATCGGTGCCAACGTGCCTGCCCTCGGCGTCAATGCCGCCTCCGGAACCTCCCCGATCTTCGTGGCTGAGGCCGACGAGTCCGACGGCTCCTTCCTCAACTACCGGCCCAGGATTGCCGTGGTCACCAATGTGGAGCCGGACCACCTGGACTACTACGGCACTGCCGGGGCAGTCTACGAATCCTTCGACCGCTTCACTGAGCTGCTTCCGGCCGACGGCGTACTGATCGCCTGCGCCGACGATCCAGGGGCACTGGCCCTGGCAAAACGCACCCGGGCGCGGGGCAATGCCCGGGTTGTTTTGTACGGGACGGGCGGTGAGGCAGAGCTTGTGCTGCACGACGGCGGCCCGGGAGACGTTGCGGTGTCCACGCCGTCCGGCCGCTTTCCGCTCGAGCTTCAGGTCCCGGGCAGGCACAATGCCCTCAATGCGGCGGCCGCCTTTGCCGCGGCCCTTGAGCTCGGCGTGGAGCCGGCCGTGGCTGCCGGCGCCCTGGCCCAGTTCTCAGGGGCTTCGCGGCGCTTTGAGCTGAAGGGCCAGGCGCGGGGCGTGCGGGTCTTCGACGATTACGCCCACCACCCCACCGAAGTCCGGGCAGCCCTGGCCGCAGCCCGCTCCGTGGCCGGCAGCCATAAAGTGCATGTCCTCTTCCAGCCGCACCTGTTCTCCCGGACCCGCGAGTTCGACCGGGAGTTCGCAGAAGCATTGAACCTTGCCGATACTGCCTGGGTGCTGGACATCTACCCGGCACGTGAAGACCCCATCCCCGGTGTCACCAGCCAGCTCATCGCAGACCACCTCGACGACGGCGGGCGGCTGGTCCGGGCAGACGCGGCCGTGGCTGCCCTCGCCGCGGCCGCCGGTGCCGGCGACATCATCCTCACGGCCGGTGCAGGCGATGTGACCGCGTACGGGCCGCTGATCGTCGAGGCGCTGCGTGCCTAGCTCCCGCCGCCCCACATACGCATCCACCGGCCGGCGCCCTGCCGCCGGAGCTCCGGCCGGCCGAACCCCGGGTGCTGCCAAGGCAGACGTTGCTGCCGATAGCGGCTCCGACGTTATTTCTGCCTCCCGGCCGGTTGAGCAGCTTCAGGAGCCAGCCAAAGAGGCCAAAAAAACCCCGTTCATGCGCCTGGGCAAGGACAAGTTGGCGTCATCCTCCGCTGCCACGGCAGGCCCGGCCGGCAACGTCCTGGCCTTTCCCGAGCCCAAGGGCAAGCGGCGAAAACGCCATGTACTGACCGTGGCGGCAGTGCTGGTTGCCCTTGTAGCAGGACTGCTGGCCGCGGCGGTTTTCACCCCGGTCCTCGCCGTCGACACCATTTCCGTCTCAGGGACGCGCCTGCTGACGCCCGCCCAGGTCCAGACCGCGCTGGAACCCCTGCGCGGCAAGCCCCTGCCACAGGTTACGGACGAGGAGGTAGGGCGCCTCCTCGAACCCCTGGTCCAGGTCAAGTCCGTCTCAGCGGAGGCGCGTCCGCCGTCCGGCCTTGCCGTGGCGGTGCGCGAACGCGTGCCGGTGGCGCTGGTCAAGCAGGGGGAGCAGTACCAGCTGGTGGACGTGGAGGGCATCCAGCTTGCGGCAACCGCAGATCCCGCATCCGTCTCGCTGCCCGTGATTGACGGTGGCGCCGGTACCGTCGGCAAGGACCTCTTCCGCGCCACCGCCGACGTGCTGGGGGCGCTGCCGGCAGATGTGCTCGCGAAACTGTCCAACGCTTCCGCCCAGTCAGTGGACGCGGTGGAACTGAAGCTCGTGGACGGCCAAACGATCATCTGGGGCAACGCGGGGGAGAAGGAACTCAAGGCCAAAGTGCTGGCCGCCCTGCTCAAGGTTCCGGCGGATCCCAAAAACCCGGTTAAGGTGTACGACGTAAGTGTGCCCCGGCATCCGGTGACCCGCTGAGTGCTTTCTTTCCGGTATTAATCCGACACGCGGAGCCGGTTATTGAATGTGGGTACCAGAGGAAATACCGTCACAGACATGAGTTACTTGACATAACTATAACCTTCAACTCGAAGGTTAGGGTTTCAGTCGCTAAGCTCTTCATCAGATTTCGCAATAAGACACGAACAAGGGACACGTAACGTGGCAGCTCCGCAGAATTACTTGGCCGTCATCAAAGTCGTCGGCATCGGCGGCGGTGGCGTGAACGCAGTCAACCGCATGATCGAGGTCGGCCTCCGGGGTGTTGAGTTCATCGCCATCAACACTGACGCCCAGGCCCTGCTGATGAGCGACGCCGACGTCAAGCTCGACGTAGGACGTGAGTTGACCCGTGGCCTCGGGGCAGGCGCCAACCCCGAGGTGGGCAAGCAGGCAGCAGAGGACCACGCAGACGAGATCGAGGAAGTCCTCCGCGGCGCCGACATGGTCTTCGTCACCGCCGGCGAGGGCGGCGGCACCGGCACCGGCGGCGCTCCCGTCGTCGCCCGCATTGCCCGGTCCCTCGGCGCCCTGACCATCGGTGTGGTAACCCGCCCGTTCACGTTCGAAGGTCGCCGCCGCGCGGGCTCTGCCGAGGCCGGCATCGACGCCCTCCGCGACGAAGTGGACACCCTGATCGTTATCCCGAACGACCGCCTCCTCTCGATCAGCGACCGCAACGTCTCAGTTTTGGACGCCTTCCGTTCCGCTGACCAGGTCCTGCTTTCCGGTGTCCAGGGCATCACTGACCTCATCACCACCCCGGGCCTGATCAACCTTGACTTCGCGGACGTGAAGTCAGTCATGCAGGGCGCCGGTTCGGCCCTTATGGGCATCGGCTCCGCCCGGGGCGAAGACCGCGCCGTCAAGGCCGCTGAGCTGGCCATCGCCTCACCGCTGCTGGAAGCGTCCATCGATGGTGCCCACGGCGTGCTCCTGTCCATCCAGGGCGGCTCGGACCTCGGCCTGTTCGAGATCAATGAAGCCGCACGCCTGGTCCAGGAAGTGGCGCACCCGGAGGCTAACATCATCTTCGGCGCTGTCATCGACGATGCCCTCGGCGATGAAGCCCGTGTGACGGTCATCGCGGCCGGCTTCGACGACGTCAAGGCCACCTCGCCGTCCATGGACCAGTCACAGCCGCAGGTAGCCCCGCAGCGGCCGGCCGCCGCTGTCGCTCCGGCGCCTGCCCAGGCTCCTTCCGCCGGCAACCACTCCCTGAACGCGCAGCCGGTCCACGCAGGAGTCGGCGCAGCAGGGCTCAGCAACTGGGGCCAGCAGCGTCCCTCCGCTGTTCCCGCTGACTCAGGCTTCGACGTCGACCTCCCCTCCGTCGTGGAGCCGGACCTCTCCGGCAGCCACTCGGATGACCTGGATGTCCCCGACTTCCTGAAGTAGGCGCCGGATTGTTCCACTGGCGTGCCGAAGTCCGGCCTGGAGTGTCCGTAGGCTTCACCGACGCTGCTGCGGGTAACCTCGCACTGCACGTGGGCGACGATCCCGCAGAAGTGGGCAGGCGCCGGCGGGACCTTGAACGTTCCATCGGCCTCGCTCCGCACGACCTGCGCTTCATGAACCAGGTCCACGGCAGCACCGTGGCGGTCATGGCTCAAGGAAGTGCGGCGCCAGAAGCGGACGCGATGGTTTCGCGCCGGCTTCCGCTGGCAGTCATGGTTGCCGACTGTATTCCTGTCCTGCTGGCAGGGGAGTCAGCGGAAGGGCCGGTCCTCGCCGCTGTGCACGCGGGCCGGCCCGGCCTTGCCAGCGGGGTGATTCCGGCCGCTGTGGGGCGGATGGAATCCCTTGGCGCCTTCGGCATCCGCGCCTGGCTCGGGCCGTCAATTTGCGGGAACTGCTATGAGGTGCCTGCCGGGATGCAGGCCGAGGTGGCAGCGGTTGTGCCTGCGGCGCGGAGCACAACCTCCTGGGACACTCCCGGGCTGGATTTGCCCGCCGGTGCCCGGAGCCAGCTGGAGCAGCTGGGCGTAGGCGTGGAGTACAACGGACCATGCACCCTTGAGACACAGTCGCTTTTTTCCTACCGCCGGAACAGGAACACCGGGCGCTTCGCAGGCGTGGTGTGGTGCCATGACTGATGGCGGAGCAGGGGCGGACCCCCGCCTCGAGGAGCTGAAAAGCCGGCTCAATGCGGTCCGAGGCCGCATCACTGCCGCAGCAGCTTCGGCGGGCCGCGGAGGCAACCTCCCCACCCTGATCGTGGTCACCAAGTTCCACCCGGCGGAGGACATCAGACGGCTCGCTGCGCTTGGTGTTACCGACGTGGGCGAAAACCGTGACCAGGAAGCGGCCGCCAAGGCGGAACAGCTCGCCGACTGCGGATTGGCCTGGCACTTTGTGGGCCAGGTGCAGACCAAAAAGGCCAAGTCAGTGGTCCGGTACGCCGCCGCCGTGCACTCCGTGGACCGGCCGCAGCTTGTCGAGGCGCTGGCCAAGTCAGCGCAGGCCCAGCAGGACACGGCCGGACGGGCGGCGCTGGAGTGCTTCATCCAGGTCAGCCTGGAGGACGACGCCGGAACCCACCGGGGCGGCGCGGCCCCCGGCGACGTCGGGATGCTGGCCGAACGGATAGCGGCAGCGGGCAGCCTCAAACTTGCCGGGGTGATGGCGGTGGCTCCGTTGGGTGCCCCGCCGGAGCCCGCCTTCGAAAAGCTTGCCGCCGTCTCAGCCGGAGTGGTGGCGGAGTATCCCGAGGCCACGGGCATTTCGGCAGGCATGAGCCAGGACCTGGAAGCAGCCATCCGGTTCGGAGCGACACACCTGCGAATCGGCTCCGATATTCTCGGATCGCGTCCCCCCGTGGGGTAGCGTCGGGGCTATTGGAAGTGATGGGCGGGGGACTCCAGTGCTGTCAAGCCATTGGGCGGCCCGCTTACGGACACGATTAGGAGTCGACCATGGCCGGCGCTCTGCGCAAGACAATGATCTATCTTGGGCTCGCCGACGGCGATGAACACTACGAGTCCGAGCAACAGACCACACGTAAGGATGAGGACGAAACGATGGAAGCTGACCGCGAGGATCGCCGTGCACCTGCACCCGTCCGTGAGGTCAGCCGCGAGACGTCCTACACCCCCGAAGAGGAATACCGCGCCCCAGTGACCCCCATCAAGCGCGCGGCCTCGAGCCGCGAGGAGACCAGCGGTCTCCGCCAGATCACCACCATCCATCCGCGCTCGTACAACGATGCCAAGCTCATCGGCGAAAGCTTCCGGGATGGAATCCCGGTCATCATGAATGTGACGGACATGGGCGAGGCCGACGCCAAGCGCCTGGTGGATTTCTCTGCCGGCCTGGTCTTCGGGCTGCGCGGGAGCATCGAACGGGTCACCAACAAGGTGTTCCTGCTCTCGCCCTCGTACGTCGAGGTCATTGGCGATGACAAAAAAGTCAGCGAGACCCAGGCCAGCTTCTTCAACCAAAGCTAGCCGGACCACCTGAGCGATGCCAGGCAGGGACACACCTGCCTGGCATCTGTGCTGAAATAGACAAGAAGCATCGGCCGGGCGTCGCAGTAACCACCACTATGGACATGGAGATATGAATTAAGTCATGGGAATTGTTTTCGGGCTTGTCTATCTCGCGCTATTGCTGTTCTTTGTGGCCTTGATCATCCGCCTGGTATTCGACTGGGTCCAGATGTTCGCACGGGAGTGGCGCCCACGCGGAGCAGCCCTGGTGGTTGCCCATGCCGTCTACTCCATCACGGACCCGCCGCTCAACGGATTGCGCCGGCTGATCCCGCCGTTGCGCCTTGGCGGCATCTCCCTGGACCTGGGCTTCCTGGTCCTTTTCATCGGCGTCAGTATTGCCATGGGGATCACCAGAGGCCTCGCCTGATCCACCCGATAGACCCAGCAGCGCACCCGGATGGAACCCGCGGGAACCACCCATGCAATGCGAAGAAAACTCGCGTTTGACACCGCAGTGTTGAATTAGAGGAACCAGTCCAACTTTAGGTACCGTAGTTTTGACGGCCGGAAGGCCTACTGACTAACCAGACCAGTGAGGTGACCAGATGGCTTTGACGCCAGAAGACGTTGTCAACAAGCGCTTTCAGCCGACCAAGTTCCGCGAAGGCTACGACCAGGATGAAGTTGATGACTTCCTGGACGAGATCGTTGTTGAACTCCGCCGCCTGAACCAGGAAAACGACGAACTTCGCAAGAAGCTCTCCGAAGCCGGATCGAGCGTTCCGGCCAGCTCCGCCGCCGCCCCCGTTGTGGAGAAGGTCCCCGCACCCGTCAAGTCCGACAAGGACGAAGCGCGCGAGAAGGCTGAAGCCGAAGCCAAGGCCGCCGAAGAGCGCAAGAAGAAGGACATCCAGCCGGCTGCTCCGGTGGCTGCCGCTCCCGTCGCCGCCGCTCCGGTCGCCTCCACCGCTTCAGCCGAGTCCGCCGCCGGCCTGCTGGCCATGGCCCAGCAGATGCATGACCGCCACGTTGCAGACGGACAGGCGCAGAAGGACAAGATCATCGCCGAAGCGCAGATCGAAGCCAGCAGCCTCGTCAACGATGCCCAGGAGAAGTCCCGCAAGATCCTGGGTGCCCTCGAACAGCAGCGTTCCGTGCTGGAGCGCAAGGTTGAGCAGCTGCGCGGGTTTGAACGCGACTACCGTTCACGCCTGAAGGCCTACATCGAAGGCCAGCTCCGCGACCTGGACGCCCGCGGTTCAGTGGCTACGCCGGAAGTCAGCGAAGCCAACTAGTCCGGCAAGCACGTATTCTGAAAGCCGGTGGCTGGGGATTCCTCGGCCACCGGCTTTTTGGCATTGAACCAGGTTTCTTAGATGAAAGCACCATGACTGACGAACTCGCCGCCGACCCCGCCCGCCCCGTACCGCCTTCGCAGCGCCCCCGGAAGGCCGTACTGCTGTCCCTCTTTGTGGGAGTCGCAGCTTTCGCCTATGTCCTGGACCAGCTGACTAAAATCTGGGTTACTTCCACCATGGTGGAAGGCGAGCGGATTCCGGTCTTTCCGCCGCTGCTGCACTGGTACTTCATCCGGAACTCCGGGGCTGCGTTTTCCATCGGAGAAAATGTCACGTGGGTGTTCTCCATCATCATGGCCGCGGTTGCTGTGGCCATCCTGTTCCAGGTCCGCAAGCTGGGCTCGAAATGGTGGTCGCTCGCCCTCGGACTGCTGCTCGGCGGCGCCCTGGGCAACCTCACCGACAGGCTTTTCCGGGAGCCGTCCTTCGGCATGGGCCACGTGGTCGACTTCATCCAGCTGCCGAATTTCGCGATCTTCAACATCGCCGACTCCGCTGTCGTCTCGGCCGTCACCATCATCTGCATCCTGACACTGCGCGGAATCACCCTGGACGGAACCCGGCTGACGTCCGGCCACAAGGAAAAGCCCGGCGATGCCTGAACGCATCGTCGTCGCAGAAGAGTATGCCGGTTCCCGCGCCGACGCCGGCCTTGCTGCACTGATGGGCATCTCGCGCTCACTTGCGGCCACCCTTATCGCTGAAGGCAACGTCCTCAGCAAAGGCAAAGCGCTGGGAAAGTCAGCAAAGCTGGTAGCCGGAGACGTCCTTCAGGTGAGCCTGCCGGAACGGCGTGACCCCCTGGAAGTCGTGGAGGAAGTTGTGGAAGGCCTGAAGATCCTGCTGGACGACGACGATTTCGTCGTTGTGGACAAACCCGTTGGTGTTGCCGCCCATCCCTCTCCGGGCTGGGTGGGTCCCACCGTTGTGGGCGGTTTGGCCGGCGCCGGGTACCGCATCTCCACCTCCGGCTCGCCGGAGCGGGCAGGAATTGTCCACCGGCTCGACGTCGGAACCTCGGGAGCGATGGTGGTGGCCAAATCTGAACGCGCCTACACTGCCCTGAAGCGGGCATTCAAGGAACGCACCGTGGACAAGGTTTACCACGCAGTGGTCCAGGGCCTGCCCGACCCGCTGACCGGCACCATCGACGCACCGATCGGCCGCCACCCGGGGCATGACTGGCGGTTCGCAGTCATCGAGGACGGCCGCCCTTCGGTCACCCACTACGAAGTGGTGGAAGCGTTTGGCAAGGCCAGTTTGGTGGAAGTGCACCTGGAGACCGGCCGCACCCACCAGATCCGCGTGCATTTCTCGGCCCTGCGCCATCCGTGCGCCGGTGACCTCACCTACGGCGCTGACCCCCGCCTCGCTGCCACGCTCGGCCTGACCCGGCAGTGGCTGCACGCCCGCGAGCTCGGCTTCGAACACCCGGTGACGGGAGATCCCGTCCGGGTCATCAGTGACTACCCGCAGGACCTTGCGTTTGCCCTCGAAGTGCTGGAGTCCGGGCGGGCCTGACCTGCGGCAGGGGTGCCCGGCGCATAGAATAGTGCGGTGACTTCCAGCAACGACTCGTTTGTCCATCTCCACAACCACACCGAGTATTCAATGCTGGACGGTGCCGCAAGGCTCGGCGAGCTGTTCGACGAAACCGAACGGCTGGGCATGCCCGCCATCGCCACCACGGACCACGGCTACCTCTTCGGTGCTTTCGACTTTTGGAAGAAGGCCACGGACAAGGGGATCAAGCCGATCATCGGCGTCGAGGCCTACGTGACGCCCGGAACGGCCCGCGGCGACAAAAGCCGTGTGCGCTGGGGCGAGGAGCACCAGCGCAAGGACGACATCTCCGGCGGTGGTTCCTACACCCACATGACCTTGCTCAGCTACAACAACGCAGGCATGCGGAACCTGTTCCGGGCCTCGTCCATCGCCTCGCTGGACGCCGTATTCGGCAAGTGGCCACGCCTGGACCGTGAGCTGCTCAACACCTACTCCGAAGGGCTCATTGCCACCACGGGCTGCCCGTCAGGGGAAGTACAGACCCGCCTGCGGCTGGGCCAATACCGCGAAGCGCTGGAAGCGGCTTCCGAGTTCCGCGACATTTTTGGTGCCGAGAATTACTTCTGCGAACTGATGGACCATGGCCTGGACATTGAACGCCGCGTCACCGGGGACCTGCTCCGCCTGGCCAAGGACCTGAACCTTCCCCTCGTCGCCACCAATGACCTCCACTACACGCACGAGCACGACGCCAAAGCCCACGAGGCGCTGCTGGCCATCCAGTCCGGTTCCACCCTCCTGGAACCCACGTACGACAACGGCGGTTCCCGCTTCGCCTTCTCCGGCAGCGGTTACTACCTGAAGTCGCCGCAGGAGATGAGGGAGCTGTTCCGGGACCACCCGGAGGCCTGCGACAACACCCTCCTCATCGCCGAACGGTGCGAGGTTTCCTTCAACACCGGCGCCAACTACATGCCGCGGTTCCCCTGCCCGCCGGGGGAGGACGAGACCTCCTGGCTGGTCAAGGAAGTGGCCAAGGGCCTGGAGTACCGCTATCCCGGCGGCGTTCCGGACGAAGTGCGCGCGCAGGCCGACTACGAGCTTGGCGTCATTACTTCCATGGGGTTCCCCGGCTACTTCCTGGTGGTGGCGGACTTCATCAACTGGGCCAAGAACAACGGCATCCGCGTGGGTCCCGGACGTGGTTCCGGTGCGGGGTCCATGGTGGCCTACGCCATGCGCATCACCGACCTTGACCCGCTGCGCCACGGACTCATCTTCGAGCGGTTCCTGAACCCGGACCGCGTCTCCATGCCTGACTTCGACGTCGACTTCGATGACCGGCGCCGCTCTGAAGTCATCGACTACGTGACCCGCAAGTACGGCGATGAGCGCGTGGCCATGATCGTCACTTACGGAACCATCAAAACGAAGCAGGCCCTCAAGGACTCCTCACGCGTACTGGGGTACCCCTTCAGCATGGGCGAGCAGCTGACCAAGGCACTGCCCCCGGCCGTGATGGCCAAGGACATTCCGTTGGCCGATATCCAGAACCCGGAAGCCAAGCGCTACGGCGAAGCCGGTGACTTCCGGCAACTGGTCAGCACGGACCCCGAAGCGGCCAAGGTGTTCGAGACCGCGCTGGGCATCGAGGGGCTGAAGCGGCAGTGGGGCGTCCACGCCGCCGGTGTGATCATGTCCTCGGACCCGATCATCGACGTCATCCCCATCATGCGCCGCATCCAGGACGGCCAGGTAATCACGCAGTTCGATTACCCCACCTGCGAGGGCCTGGGCCTGATCAAGATGGACTTCCTGGGTCTGCGGAACCTCACGATCATTTCCGACGCCCTGGAAAACATCAAGATGAACCGCGGCATCGACCTGGACTTGGAGTCCTTGGAACTCGACGACGCCCCGTCCTACGAACTGTTGGCCCGCGGTGACACCCTGGGCGTGTTCCAGCTCGACGGCGGGCCGATGCGCTCACTGCTCAAGCTGATGAAGCCTGACAACTTCGAAGACATCTCGGCAGTGCTCGCGCTGTACCGGCCGGGGCCGATGGGTGCCAACGCCCACACGGACTACGCGCTGCGCAAGAACGGAATCCAGGAAGTCATCCCCATCCACCCCGAACTGAAGGAACCGCTCGCGGAGATCCTGGGCGGAACCTACGGCCTGATTGTGTACCAGGAGCAGGTGATGGCCGTGGCCCAGAAGCTCGCCGGTTACTCGCTGGGACAGGCAGACATCCTCCGGCGCGCCATGGGCAAAAAGAAAAAATCCGAGCTGGACAAGCAGTTCGCCGGTTTTTCCCAGGGCATGCAGGACAACGGCTACTCCATGGAGGCCGTGAAGACCCTCTGGGACATCCTGCTGCCCTTCTCCGACTACGCGTTCAACAAGGCCCACTCAGCGGCATATGGAGTGATCTCCTACTGGACCGCGTACCTCAAGGCCCATTACGCCCCGGAGTACATGGCCGCGTTGCTCACGTCCGTGGGCGATGACAAGGACAAGTCCGCCATCTACCTCAATGAATGCCGGCGCATGGGTATCACCGTGCTCCCGCCGGACGTCAACGAGTCGGCCTTAAACTTCACTCCGGTCGGCAACGACATCCGCTTTGGCATGGGGGCCATCCGCAACGTCGGCGTTAACGTGGTGGAAGCCATGGTGGCCGCCCGCGAGAGTGAGGGCGCCTACACGTCCTTCAAGGACTACCTGATGAAGGTGCCCGCGGTGGTCTGCAACAAGCGGACCATTGAATCGCTGATCAAGTCCGGTGCCTTCGACTCCCTGGGCCATCACCGCCGCGCCTTGGCCATGATCCATGAAGAGGCCATCGATTCGGTCATCACGCTCAAACGGAATGAAGCGATCGGCCAGTTCGACCTCTTCGCCGGCTTCGAGGAAGCCGAATCGGAGTCATCGCTCAGCATCGAGATTCCGGACCTGCCGGAGTGGGAGAAAAAGGACAAGCTTTCCTTTGAGCGGGACATGCTGGGACTTTATGTCTCGGACCACCCGCTGCAGGGCCTCGAAGGGGTGCTGAGCCAGCACGCCGAAATGACCATCACGTCCGTACTGGGCGAGGACGGGCCGCAGGACGGCGCCATCATCACCATCGCCGGCATGATCACCTCGCTCAGCAGGCGCATCGCGAAGGCCAGCGGCAACGCCTACGCCCGGGCAGAGGTCGAGGACCTCGGCGGTTCCATGGAAGTGATGTTCTTCGGCCAGGTTTACGGACCCATCGCCTCGGTGCTCGCAGAGGACCTGATCGTGGTGGTCAAGGGCCGCCTGCAGAAGCGGGACGACGGCGCTATCACCCTCAACTGCATGGAATTGTCGGTGCCGGACCTGAGCGAAGGGCTGAACGGACCGCTGGTGATCACTATGCCCACCCACAAAGCCACGGAAGCAGTGGTCACTGAATTGGGCGATGTGCTCCGGACGCACCGCGGGAACTCCGAAGTGCGCCTGCACCTGCAGGGCGACACCCGGACTGAGATCATGGGCCTGCCGGTCCACCTCCGCGTGAACCCGAGCCCGTCCCTTTTTGGTGATCTGAAGGTACTGCTCGGCCCCGCCTGCCTGGACGCCTGACCGACGCCGGCCAGACGACGGCGGAACTTTCCGCCGTCGTCAGGTGCCGTCTTAACGCCAGGCCGGGGCACCAGCCCTGACTGGCCAGAAGGGGCGGCAGGGTGGGCCTTCTAAATCTCGTAGTCGAGGGGCGCGGGCTGGCTGTAGGCGCCCCCGTGGTAAAGGAGGGGCAACCCGTCCCCGCCTACCTGGCCGTCCACCACCTGCACCACTACAACTGCGTTGTTCTCGAAGGAAAGGCGCATCTGCACCTCGCCGATCAGCCAGCCGGCCACGTCCTTCAGTACGGGTACACCGTGCGGCCCGACGTCCCAGTGGTCGCCTTCAAACCGGTTGCCGGCCCCTGCGAACCTGTCAGCGAGTTGCAGGTTCTCCAGCCCCAGCATGTGGACGCCGAGGTAGGTGGTGTTCGCCACGGCGGGCCAGGACCGGGAACTGCGGGCCATGTTGAAGGTGAAACGGGGTGGCTGCGCTGACAGCGATGCTACGGAAGTGGCGGTAAATCCGAACGGGCTGTCCTGGTAATTGACCGTGATGATGGCAACACCCGCGGCATGGCGGCGGAACATCTCCCTGAACGTCCGCTCGAACGGCACGTCATTTGCGGTCACGGGAACTCCTGATCGTGGGTGGATGTGTGTTCTCCTCTAAGCCTATGGGCCGGTTGGCCAGGCAGGGAATCAGTTGAAGCCCCACGTCCGGCCGTTGGCCCGGCGGAACATTTGTTAAGGTTTGTTGCATGATGAAACCAACCCGCCGCACAGGTCCGCGGCTGCCCTGGGCCATGCTCGCGGTTCCGGCAGCGGCGGGAGTGCCCGCGGGAATCCTCTGGTGGCTCCTGGCGCCCGGCGGCCTGAACCTGATCACCAGGGATCCCGGCCTCGCGGCCGGAACCAATCCGCTGGTCTGGTTGCCGAGGGACCTGACGCTGGCCGCGATCCTCGTCTTCGCCGGGTGCCTGCTGGCCGTGTTTGTGGCGGACAAAAAGCGCCAGGATCCGCAGGCCGCCCTACTGATGGGGCTGGCCGGGGCTCTCTGCGGCGCTGTCCTTGCCTGGCAGGCGGGCCTGCTCTCAGCCCTGCTGTGGGGGCCCGCGGTGGATGCCTCGGCCAACGCGAGCATCGCGTTTTCGTTGCGCTCCCTGCCCGTGCTGCTGCTGTGGCCCGCTGCTACTGCAGTATCCGTCTTTGTGCTGGAGCTGATGCACCTCCTCGGACAAAAGGACAGCGGAGGGAAGGACGAGGGCCGGGCCGGGCGGACGCGGCACGTTGCCTTCGGGCCCGTAAAATAATGCGGTGACCATTTCTTCGGGCTTTCCCGCCACCCCCGCCGCCACCGTGAACTTCCGCACTGTTGATCTTCGCGGCCGCAACCTGACCCTCGCGGAACTTCGCGCCGCCGTGCCGCGCGCGCAGGGCCAGACCATGGCTGACGCCGAAGAGAAGGTCCTTGACATCATCTCTGCTGTACGCCGGCGGGGCTTTGAGGCACTCGGAGAACTCGCCCTTCGCTTCGACGGAGTGGCGCAAGAGCACCCGCTGGTCCCGCGTGAGGCCCTCGCGGCGGCGCTGCAGCAGCTCGACCCCGCCGTCCGGCGGGCGTTGGAGGAATCCATCAGCAGGGCACGGCGGTTCGCGGACGGCCAGCGGCCCCGCGACGTCGAGGTCCAGCTTGGCGACGGCGCGCTGGTGAGCCAGAACTGGGTACCGGTGGCACGCGTGGGGCTCTACGTGCCCGGGGGACTGGCCGTCTACCCGTCCTCCGTGATCATGAACGTTGTTCCGGCCCTCGCCGCCGGGGTGGAGTCGATAGCTTTGGCGTCGCCTCCGCAAAAGGAGTTCGGCGGCCTGCCGCATCCCACCATTCTTGCCGCCGCCGCCCTGCTGGGCATCACCGAGGTGTACGCCATCGGCGGTGCCCAGGCCATCGCAGCCTTCGCCTATGGAGTGACCGCAGCGGAGGCCGGTCCGGCACTGGACCCGGTGGATGTAGTGACCGGACCGGGCAACATCTTCGTTGCGACGGCCAAGCGTCTGGTGAAGGGGGCGGTGGGCATCGACTCCGAAGCCGGGACCACCGAGATTGCCATCCTGGCGGACTCCACGGCCAAGCCTGCCCTGGTTGCCGCGGACCTGATCAGCCAGGCCGAACACGACCCCAAGGCAGCCTCAGTGCTGATCACAGAGTCGGAGGACCTTGCCGCCGCCGTCCGGGTGGAGCTGGACCGGCAGGCGTCGGCCACCAAGCACTCCGCCCGGGTCCGGGAAGCGCTGTCCGGCCCGCAATCCGGGGTGGTCCTGGTAGACGGTTTGGAACAGGGCATCGCCGCCTGTGACGCCTACGCGGCCGAGCACCTGGAGATCATGACCCGCGATGCCGCGGCAGTGGCCACCAGGATCCGTAACGCGGGTGCCATCTTTGTTGGTGATTTCAGCCCCGTGAGCCTCGGGGACTACTGCGCCGGCTCCAACCACGTCCTGCCCACCAGCGGTACAGCTGCCTTCTCGTCAGGCCTGAACGTCACAACCTTCCTGCGGGCCATCCAGGTGGTGAACTACAGCCGGGAGGCGCTGGCGGAAGTAAGCGGCCACATTGTCAGCCTCTCCGGCGCGGAAGACCTTCCGGCCCACGGCGAGGCGGTTACCGCCCGCTTCTCCTGAGCTCGCAGAGCCGGCAGGCACCGTCATGTAGTAGTGCCCACCACTACATGTAGTAATTACAGGGTTGTGATTAGCTCCGTGCCGGACGTAAACTGAAGTCGCTGCGGGCAGGGCCTTGCCTTGCCTGCGGCTTGGACAAGCAACCGTCCACCAAGCGAAGAAGAGCCAGCGAAAGAAGGGACGCCATGTACTGTCCGTTCTGCCGCAATCCCGATTCCCGGGTAGTTGACAGCCGCATGGCGGACGACGGCTCAGCCATCCGCCGGCGCCGCCAGTGCCCCGAGTGCGGACGCCGCTTCACCACGGTGGAAACCACCAGCTTGTCCGTGATCAAGCGTTCCGGCGTAGGGGAGCCCTTTAGCCGCAGCAAGGTCATCAACGGTGTCCGCAAAGCCTGCCAGGGGCGCCCGGTGAGCGAGGACGACCTCGCGCTGCTCGCCCAGGAGGTCGAAGAGCAAATCCGCTCCTCCGGCGCCGCGGAAATTGACGCCCACGAGGTGGGACTCGTTATCCTCGGCCCCCTGCAGAAGCTGGACAAGGTGGCCTACCTTCGCTTCGCGAGTGTCTACCAGGCGTTCGAATCCCTCGAGGACTTCGAAACCGCCATCGCCCTGCTCCGGCAGGAAGCTGCAGAGGGCGCGAACGGCGCCAAAAGCTCCGAAAAGAGCCCCTTATAAGCTCCGGTGGTGGCACTGGAGGGGAAGCCGCAGCCACCACCGGCACCACGCCCGCGCTCAAGGCGCCTGGCGATGGCGGCACCGATGCCCCCGCCGGCACCGGTGGCCGCCAGAACGCCCCATCCCGTACCGGCTGAGGCGCCCCCGCTACTTCGCGAGCTTATGCTTCAGTGCGATTTCGATGGCGGCGCCCACGATGCCGGCCTCATTCCGCAGGACTGCCGGCACGATTGGCGTGCGCAGCTTGAGGTTGGGCAGATATTCATCCGCACGCTTGGAAATGCCGCCGCCAACGATGAACAGTTCGGGAGAGAACAGGAACTCGACGTGGGAGAAGTAACGCTGCAGCAGGACGCTGTACTCGTCCCATGTCAGGCCGTCCCTCTCGCGGGCCACGGCGGAGGCCTTGGTTTCGGCGTCATGGCCGTCAATTTCCAGGTGGCCCAGTTCGGCGTTGGGTACGAGTTGGCCGTTGAAGATGAAGGCTGAACCGATGCCGGTTCCGAGGGTGATTACCAGGACGGTGCCGGCCACGCCCGCGCCCGCACCGTACCGGGCCTCGGCAAGCCCGGCAGCGTCGGCGTCGTTGATGACCTCCACCGGACGGCCCAGGCGCGCCGTCAGGAGGCCGTCGATGTCCGTGTTGAGCCAGCTTTTGTCCACGTTCGCGGCGGAGTGGACCACACCGTGCTGGATGATGCCGGGGAAGGTGACCCCTACGGGGGAGCCGGCAACAGGGGCTTCGGGGCGGGCCGAGAGTTCGGAGACCACCAGCGCCACTGCTTCGGCAACCGCCTCGGGGGTGGCAGGCTGCGGAGTGGGAACGCGGAACCGTTCACCCAGCAGTTTGCCTTTTTTGAGGTCGACGATGCCGCCCTTGATTCCCGTGCCTCCGATGTCGATGCCGATCAGCGGGGCGTTCTTGTGCGACTTTTCGTCCTTCTTGGCCAATGGGTTTCCGTTCGTGGCAGGGGCGGGCAGGGAAGGGGCGGCGGGCAGCCGGCCCCGGGGTGTTGCGTGGCCGGCGGCCTGCCGATGACAGGTGCCGGGCCGGTACCGCTGGAGGGCACGGGTCAGGGCAGGGTAAGGATCTCCGCGCCGGACTCGGTGACCAGGAGGGTGTGCTCAAACTGGGCAGTGCGCTTGCGGTCCCGGGTGACAACGGTCCAGTCATCGGCCCACATGTCCCACTCCACGGTGCCCAGGGTCAGCATCGGTTCGATAGTGAACACCATCCCGGGCTCTATGACGGTGTTGTAGGCGGGGGCGGCATCGTAGTGCGGGATGATGAGTCCGGTGTGGAAGGCTTCGCCTACGCCGTGTCCGGTGAAATCCCGGACCACACCGTAGCCGAAGCGCTTGGCGTACGACTGGATGGCGCGGCCGATCACATTGATCTCCCGGCCCGGGGCAACGGCCTTGATGGCCCGGTTCAGGGATTCCTGCGTCCGCTCCACCAGCAGGCGGGACTCCTCGTCAACATCTCCCACGAGGAAGGTGTAATTGGTGTCGCCATGGACGCCGTCGATGAAGGCCGTGATGTCGATATTGAGGATGTCGCCGTCATTGACCACCGTGGTGTCCGGGATGCCGTGGCAGATGACCTCGTTCAGGGACGAGCACAACGACTTGGGGAACCCGCGGTACCCCAGGGTGGAAGGATACGCGTGATGGTCAAGGAGAAACTCGTGGCCCACCTTGTCCAGCTGATCGGTGGTGACGCCCGGCTCAATGTGCTTACCCACCTCCACGATGGCCTGCGCGGCGATTTTGGCGGCGACGCGGATCTTCTCGATAGTTTCGGCGGACTTGACCTCGGAACCGGTGAACTTCGCCGGTGCCGGCTTGCCGACATACTCGGGGCGGGCGATGGACGCCGGTACGGGACGCTGCGGGCTGACGGTTCCCGGGGTGAGGGTGCCGATGGGTGCAGTCGAGGCAAGGGAAGGCATAGATTGATCATATAAGGCACCACAGAAGGCCTAACAACCGGGAGCCGCGTCTGCCGTGCGCAGTGGTTTAAGTTACGCGCGTCACGCCGCAGCTTCCCTGCCTGCCGGAACGGGGAACAAGGGATGACTGAGTATTGGTACAACATCAAAACCCACGAGGTCGAGGAGGACCGGCTCTCCGACTGGAGCCAGCTGATCGGGCCCTATAAGACCAGGGAGGAAGCGGAACACGCCCTGGAGAAGGTCCGCGCCCGCAATGAAACCTGGGAAAAGGACGACGACGACTGAAGGCCGGCGGCAGGCAGGCCGGCGCCGCCGGCCTGCCTGCCGGACCCTTGGGCTAGAAGGAGTGCTCGGGCCCGGGGAACTGGCCGGACCTGACATCTTCCCCGTAAGACGCGGCTGCGTCCAGGAGCGTATTGCGCAGGTCCGCGTACTGCTTGACGAACTTGGCCATCCGGCCGCCGCGCAGTCCGGCCATGTCCTGCCAGACCAGCACCTGACCCGTGGTTTCCTTGCCGGCGCCGATGCCCACAGTGGGAACGGTGACGGCCCTGTCCACAGCTGCCGCAGTCTCCGCCGGCACCATCTCCATCAGCACGCTGAAGGCGCCGGCTTCGGCCAGGGCAACGGCGTCGTCGATCAGGCGCTGGGCGTCGTCGCCGCGGCCCTGGACACGGTAGCCGCCCAGCGCGTGTTCACTTTGCGGTGTGAAGCCGATGTGGGCCATTACGGGAATGCCTGCCTGCACCATGGCCCGGACTGTGGGAGCGTAGTACTTCCCGCCCTCGATCTTGACGGCGTGCGCCAGGCCCTCCTTCAGGAACCGGACGCCGGCGGCAACGGCCTGCTCGGGGGAAACTTCGTAGCTTCCGAACGGCAGGTCGGCCACAATAAGTGCCCGCCTGGCAGATCGCGCCACTGCCCGGCACAGGGGCAGCAGTTCATCGACGGTGACCGGAAGGCTGGTCTCATTGCCAAAGACATTGTTCGAAGCGGAGTCGCCCACCAGGAGCACCTCGATGCCGGCGGCGTCGAAGATTTCGGCCGTGTACTGCTCATAGGCTGTGAGCATCGCAAACTTCGTGCCCTCGTTCTTGGCCTGCTGGAGGTGGTGGATCCGCACTTTGGCCGGCTTCCGTTCCGGGGCCGGCGGGGCGCCCTGGCCGGGACCGCTGCCATAGGGGGCGGGGACGTCGGCGGACATGCTTTGGTCGGAACTGTTGCTTGAGGCCATGGCATGAGCGTAGTGCGACACCCGCGGTCCTAGCCACCGGCAGCGTCAACCTCAGCGGTGATTCACGCCATAGGGGAAGATTGGCGGCGATCCGGTCGGCGGCCGCCGGCGTCGCGATTCCCCGCCCTTCGTGTTAACGCTGTGTTACGCGGCTGGCAGGCTCCAGCACCGGCGTCAATTGCTTAGTACAGTGTTTGTGAACTGCTGCCGGCTTTCCGCGACCGGGGCATGGACGTTGACCGGAGAAGAGGCCATTAATGGACCGCCAGCAAGAGTTTGTCCTGCGCACAATCGAAGAGCGCGACGTACGTTTCGTGCGGCTGTGGTTCACCGACGTCGTGGGTTCACTCAAGTCCGTGGCTCTGGCGCCCGCGGAAGTGGAAGGCGCTTTCGAAGAAGGCCTCGGTTTTGATGGTTCAGCCATCGAAGGCCTCGCCCGCGTGTTTGAGTCCGACATGCTCGCGCAGCCGGATCCGTCCACCTTCCAGATCCTGCCGTGGCGCGGCGAGACCGAGCAGACCTCCCGGATGTTCTGCGACATCCTCACGCCGGACGGCGAACCCTCCACGGCAGATCCCCGCAACGTACTCAAGCGCACCCTCGCCAAGGCGGCCGACATGGGGTTCACCTGCTACACGCACCCCGAGATCGAGTTTTACCTCCTCAAGTCCCAGGAACCGGGGCCGGACGGCGCGCCGGTGCCCGTTGACGAAGGCGGCTACTTTGACCACGTTCCCGGTGGCGTGGCCCAGGATTTCCGCCGCACGGCCGTGACCATGCTCGAATCCGTGGGTATCTCCGTGGAGTTCAGCCATCACGAGGCAGGACCCGGGCAGAACGAAATCGACCTGCGCTACGCGGATGCCCTCCAAACGGCGGACAACATCATGACGTTCCGGACCATCATCAAGGAAGTGGCGCTCCAGCAGGGGACGTACGCCACATTCATGCCCAAGCCCTTCACCGCGCACCCGGGATCCGGCATGCACACCCACTTCTCCCTGTTCGAGGGTGACACGAACGCTTTTTACGAGGCCGGCGCGGAATTCCAGCTGTCCAAGACCGCCCGCCAGTTCATTGCCGGCATCCTCAAGCACGCACCTGAATTCACTGCCGTGACAAACCAGTTCGTCAACTCCTACAAACGGCTGTGGGGCGGCGGCGAAGCCCCCAGCTACCTGAGCTGGGGGCACAACAACCGCTCCGCCCTGGTCCGGGTTCCCCTTTACAAGCCGGGCAAGGGCCAGTCCGCGCGGATCGAGTACCGCGGGATTGATTCCGCAGCCAACCCCTACCTTGCCTACGCGGTCCTCCTTGGGGCCGGTCTGAAGGGCATCGAAGGCGGTTACGACCTGCCTGCGGCCGCCGAGGACGACGTTTGGTCGCTCAGCTCGGCCGAGCGCCGCGCGATGGGGCATGATCCCCTTCCCGCCAGCCTGCATGACGCCATCCGCACCATGGAGGAGTCCGAACTCCTGCCGCAGATCCTGGGCGAGCAGGTCTTCGAACACTTCCTGCGCAACAAGCGGGCCGAGTGGCAGGACTACAGGCTCCAGGTGACGCCCTACGAGCTGCAACGCAACCTGGCCATCCTCTAGGAGGTGGCGGTGAGCCTCGCGCGGCGACTGATCTCGGCCGGCTTCAGTGATCTGGAGAAGGCCGAGCGGTTCCTCGCTGCCCGTGAGCTCGAAGGACTGGATGAGGACCGGCTCTTTGCGGGGCTGCAGATGGCGGCCAGCCCGGACACCGCCCTGCAGTCCGTGGTGCGGCTGATCGAAAAGCATCCGGACCTTCGGGAGCTGGCCGGAGCAGATCCGGAAACGAGTGAAGCGCTCTACCGCGTGCTGGGTGCTTCGGAGGCGCTGGGGGAGTTCCTCATCCGCCATCCGGAACACCTCGACGCCTTCAAGGTCCGGCCCAGCCCCGAGCCGCTGCAGGCGGATCCGGCGAAGTTGCGCGCGGAACTCCTTGCGTCCGTAGGCGCTGATCCGCGTGCCGCCCGTCCCATTGCCGCTGTCACCGGCATGGAAGCCTACGCAGCTCTCCGGACCGCGTACCGCAGGGGACTGGTGGACCTTGCGGTGAAGGATCTTTGCGCTGCCGATCCGCTGGACTTCCTTCCCTTGGCGGGCGGGGAACTGGCAGACCTTGCCGGCGCAGCGGTGGAGGCCGCACTCGCTGTCTCGCGCGCGGAGGCTGCCGGCCAGTTCAGCGGCCCGCAGGTGGCCGAGATTGGCCTGGCGGTCATCGGCATGGGCAAATGCGGGGCCCGGGAGCTGAACTACATCTCCGACGTCGACGTAATCTACGTAGTGGATGCCGGCAGCCTGGAGGATGCGCAGGCCAGCACCATCGGCACGGCCCTGGCCAGCGGCATATCGCGGGCCATTTCCTCCGTGGCCCGGGAACCCGGGCTGTGGGAAGTGGACGCAAACCTCCGGCCCGAGGGGAAGTCGGGGCCGCTGGTGCGCACCCTGGCTTCACACCGGTCCTATTACGAGCGGTGGGCTGAAAGCTGGGAGTTCCAGGCGCTGCTAAAGGCCCGCACCATCGCCGGCGATGCTGCCCTTGGCCAACAGTACGAGGACGCCATTGCGCCGCTGATCTGGAGCTCAGCCGGCCGCGACGGGTTCGTTGAGTCCGTGCAGGCCATGCGCCGGCGGGTCACGGAGCATATTCCGCAGGCGGAGGAACAACGGCAAATCAAGCTGGGCCGCGGCGGACTCCGGGACGTTGAGTTTACGGTCCAGCTGCTCCAGCTGGTCCATGGCAAGTCCGACGAATCCCTGCGGCGTCGGGACACCACCTCCGCCATCGCGGCACTTTCCGCTGGCGGTTACATTGGGCGCACCGATGCTGCCGCCTTCGACAACGCGTACCGGTACCTGCGGCTGCTGGAGCACCGCATCCAGCTCTTCCAGCTGCGCAGGACACACCTGATGCCGGTGGGAGAGCCCGCGCTGCGTGCGCTGGCCAAGGCCGTGCTGGGGCCGTTTTCCAATGAACGCCCGCACCCGGACGCCCTGCTGGCCGCGTGGCAGAAGACCAAGCGCTCAGTACGTGAGCTTCACGAGCGGATCTTCTACCGGCCCCTGCTCAACACCGCCGCGAAACTCAGCAGCGAGGACGCCAGGCTTACCCCGGAAGCAGCGCAGGGCCGTCTCGCCGCCCTCGGTTACCGGGACCCGAAGGGCGCTATGCGCCACATGGAGGCTCTTACCGCCGGCGTCAGCCGCCGCGCAGCGCTGCAGCGCCAGCTGCTGCCCATCCTGCTCGACTGGCTTGCTGAAGGAGTGGATCCCGACGGCGGCCTGCTCGCCTTTCGCCGGGTCAGCGAGGCTTTGGGAACCACCCATTGGTATCTGGGGATGCTCCGTGACTCCAAGGCGGCTGCTGAGCGGCTGTGCCATGTGCTTTCCAATTCGCGGCTGATCGCGGACCTGCTGGAAGTGTCTCCCGAATCGGTGGCGTGGCTTGGCCATGACAAGGACCTCGTCCCGGTCAGCTTCGAGGCCCAATGGCAGGAAATTACCTCCAAGATGTCCAGGCATGCTGACCCGGAGAGCGCCATGCGTCTGATTCGCTTGATCAGGCGGCGGGAGACTCTCCGGATCGCGATCGCCGATTCTGCCGGGCTGCTGAACCAGGATCAGGTGGGAGCGGCACTGGCGGACACTGACCGGGCGGCGGTACTGGGCGCCCTGCGCGTTGCCGAAGGCGTTGTATCCGCCAAAGGTCCGTTGAAGACCGCTGTCCTGGTGGTTGCCATGGGCCGGCAGGGCGGGCGCGAGATCGGTTACGGGTCTGACGCTGACGTCATGTACGTCCACCGGGCGTTGCCGGGCTTCTCCGAGGCGGAGGCGCAGGAGCAGGCAACACGGATCGTAACCAAGGTTTCCAGCCTCCTGACCCAGCCCCTGAAACCGGCGATCATGGCCGAACGGGTGCTGCAGGTGGACGCCGACCTGCGCCCGGAGGGTAAAAACGGAGCGATGGTGCGCTCCCTTGATTCCTTCGCTGAGTACTACCGGCGCTGGTCGCTCATCTGGGAGGCGCAGGCGCTGCTGCGCGCCCGGCCGATGGCCGGTGACGACGCCCTGGCCGCGGACTTCCTGGAACTCATCAACCCCATCCGGTATCCGGAGTCGGTCTCGGGGCAGGACGTTCGGGAAATCAGGCGGATCAAGGCAAGGGTGGAATCTGAACGCCTGCCCCGCGGCGCGGACCCTGCACGGCATCTTAAGCTCGGCCGCGGCGGGCTTAGCGACGTGGAGTGGCTGGTCCAGCTTCTGCAGCTCCAGCACGCCGGCAAACACCCGGAGCTGCGGACCACCTCCACCATTGAAGCCCTCCAAGCCGCAACCGAAGCCGGTCTGCTGGCCAGGGACGACGCCGACCTGCTGGCGTCGGCCTGGCGCCTGGCCAGCCGGATCAGGTCCGCCAACGTCATCTGGAACGGCAAGGCCTCGGACCTGCTTCCGTCTTCGCGGCGCGACCTGGAAGCGGTGGCGCGCTGGTGCGGCTACGAGCCCGGCCAGGCCGCGGTCCTGGAAGAGGACTACCTTCGGGTCAGCCGCCGTGCCAGAGCCGTTTTTGAACGGGTTTTTTACGGCCATTAGCGTGGCGTTCGCGCCGTTGTCCCCGGCGGGCGGCTGGCACGTGCCAGGGGCCCGGTGCTAGCTTGAGCCCATGACCACCCATATCCGCGTCAACCTCCCCGTCAAGGGTCCGGGGCGCTGCGCGGACTTCTCCGCGGCCCCGGCCTTTTCCTCCAGTCCGCACGCCGGGGCGCCGTCCTGAAGGTTGTGAATGCCGGTGTCTGGCTGATCCCGCTGCGGGACCTCGACGACGACGCCCGCGCCATTCAGCTCGGCGCAGTGGCGGAACTGCAACTTGCGCCGGGCCAGGAGCGGTTCGTGGGCGATCCGCTCAGGATGGCCCTTGCAGGGCTGGCCGAGGAGTCCCGGCGTCCGTACGTCATAGAGTCCCTCGGCCTCGCCGTGGGCGTCCTCACCCTGCAGGCCGGGGCAGCCCGGCTTGCGGGTTGGCGGGACGACGATTCAGCCTGGTTGCTGCGGGGTTTCCTGATAGACCGGCGGCAACAGGGCAAGGGGCTCGGTCCGCTGGGTGCTGCCGCCGCCGTGGCGGCCGCGGCAAACCTCAGCGACCGGCACGGGACTGGTGAGACCGGCGTCGTTCTTTCCGTCAACGAGGCGAACCCGGCGGGACTGTCCGCCTACCGCAAGGCTGGATTCGAAGACCGCGGGCAGTACTCCGGGGGCTCAGCAGGACCCCAGCGCATCATGTTCCGGAGCTTCGGCCGGTCCGGCCGGGCATAGGCCAGGCGGTCCGGCATTGCGCTCAGCCCCGGATTGCTTGATTATGTGGATTGGCGGTGTTCTTCAAACCTTGTTGGGGGGAAGGCTTCCACAGTCTTCGTCTCGGGGGGCACTTGTCAGGGGATCCGGCTCCCGGTCTCAGCACGTCTGGAGCTGGATCCCCACCTACAGCCGCCGGTGGCCGGGCCGGGGCACGCGTAGGCGCCCCTGCAAAAGGCGAGTACAGCCTACTGGTGTTCGGAACCGTCGGGAACGGTTAGATATGAGTGCCGGCAGGTTGGAAGTTCGGTAGCCCCTCCAGCCTCCGCCGGCACCAGGATTGCTGAACGGGGAAGCCGGCGTGCCGGCCCAGAAAGCGGCAGGGTGCCATGCGAATCACAGTACACACCGAGGACGGGCTGGATCCGATGGATTGCCCGCATCAGTTCGTTGGCCGCTGTGAACAATGTTCCGCGGCGGGAGGGCCGGCGGATCCTGCCGGGATGGCCGCTGACGAAATTGCCGATCCCGGCTGGTTCGGGACCGGCGCGCTTGCCGGCTGACGGATCATTTTCGCCCGGGAACTGCAAGGGCCGGTCCCGTGGGGACCGGCCCTTGCAGTAATTCCATTCCAGCGGACTGCCTGCGGACTATGCCCGCTTCACCCGCTTGATCCAGCTAGACGCCGTAGTAGAGCTCGAACTCGTAGGGGTTCGGGCGCAGCGACAGCGGGCGGATCTCGTTTTCGTACTTGTACTCGATCCAGGTGTCGATCAGGTCCTGGGTGAACACCCCGCCGGCCTGCAGG
Organism: Arthrobacter sp. sptzw42; assembly: GCF_059089685.1. NCBI lineage: Bacteria > Bacillati > Actinomycetota > Actinomycetes > Micrococcales > Micrococcaceae > Arthrobacter > Arthrobacter sp. sptzw42. Next base: position 151,046 of record NZ_JBNHEX010000006.1, on the reverse strand, counting down.
AACTCGTTGTCCTCGGCCAGGGCCTCGAGGGCTTCTTCGAGGGTGCCCGGAGCCTTGGGGATGTCCTTGGCTTCTTCGGCAGGGAGCTCGTAGAGGTCCTTGTCGATCGGTGCCGGCGGTTCGATGCGGTTGCGGATGCCGTCGATGCCGGCCATCAGCTGGGCAGCAAATGCCAGGTACGGGTTGGAGGAGGGGTCCGGTGCGCGGAACTCAATGCGCTTGGCCTTGGGGTTGCTGCCCGTGATGGGGATACGGATACCGGCGGAGCGGTTGCCCTGGGAGTAAACCATGTTGACCGGAGCCTCGAAGCCCTTAACCAGGCGGCGGTAGGAGTTCACCGTCGGGTTGGTGAAGGCCAGGACGGCGGAAGCGTGCTTGAGCAGGCCGCCGATGTACCAGCGGGCGGTGTCGGACAGGCCGGCGTAGCCCTTCTCGTCGTAGAACAGCGGCTCGCCACCGTTCCACAGCGACTGGTGGCAGTGCATGCCGGAGCCGTTGTCACCGAAGACCGGCTTGGGCATGAAGGTGACCGACTTGCCCCAGGCGTCCGCGGTGTTCTTGATGACGTACTTGAACTTCTGCAGGTCATCGGCAGCGTGGGTCAGGGTGGTGAACTTGTAGTTGATCTCAGCCTGGCCGGCGGAACCAACTTCGTGGTGGCTGCGTTCAACCTCAAGACCGGCTTCGTCCAGGGCGACACACATAGCATCGCGCAGGTCGGCCTGCTTGTCCGTGGGGGAGACCGGGAAGTAACCGCCCTTGACGGGGGTCTTGTAGCCGAGGTTTCCGCCTTCTTCCTCGCGGCCGGTGTTCCAGTGGGCTTCCTCGGAATCGATCTTGTAGAAGCTGCCCTGCGGGGAGGACTGGTACTGGACGTTGTCAAAGACGAAGAACTCAGCTTCGGGTGCGAAGAAAGCGGTGTCGGCGATGCCGGTGGAGGCGAGGTAGGCTTCGGCTTTTTCAGCCACGCCGCGGGGATCGCGGTGGTAAGGATCGCCCGTGCGCGGGTTGACGATCGAGAAGTTCAGCGCGAGGGTCTTTTCCATGCGGAAGGTGTCCAGGAACGCGGTGGTGACGTCCGGAATCAGCTGCATGTCGGATTCGGCGATGCCCTGGAAGCCGCGGATGGAGGATCCGTCGAAGAGCTGGCCGTTGATGAAGAAGTCGGCGTCAACGCTCTTGGCCGGCACGTTGAAGTGCTGCTGGACACCCGGCAGATCCGTGAAGCGGATATCGACGAACTTAATATCTTCGTCCTTGATGAACTTGAGGACTTCGTCCGCAGTGGTGAACATCTATGCTCCTAACGCATATGTAAATATCTGGCGTGAAAGCCATCTGATCCAGCGCAATCCGAAGGCAGGGAAAACACAAGGTTTCCCTGCTCTGAGCACCTGCCGGGGGATTTGCTTGAAACTGCTAACAGCCTATGGACGCGGCATTTCCCGTCCGTGTCCACATTGTTTCGGGCAGGTTACAGAATGCCCTGTTAGGGCTACGCTATCGGCAGTCCACACTGTGGTCTAACTGCTTCCACACTCTGGGCTGCGCCTGCCCGGGTAAACTTGGACGGTGGTAGATCGCAAAGACATTGGCTCCTGGCTCACCGGCCCTGACACCTCGGGCATCTCGAAGTATCCCGGTGAAAGGCTTGGGTTGCCGGAGTCCGGACCGGGTTCCATTGCCCGCGCCGGGCGCCGGATCATCGCCATTATGATCGACTGGGGCGTCGCGTTGCTGATCAGCAACTACGCCTTTGCCGGCGACGCGTGGGCCACCCTGGCGATTTTCGCCGTCGAACAAATCCTCCTGGTGGGAACGCTGGGTTACAGCATCGGCCACCGCGTGGCCGGCATCCACGTGCTGAAGGCCGGCGGAGGAGCCCCCGGACCGCTCGCTGCGCTGGTGAGGTCGGTGCTGCTCTGCCTGGTGGTTCCCGCCGTTATCTTCGACCCGGACCACCGCGGCCTCCACGACAAGGCTATGAACACGCTGCTCCTGCGCCGCTAGAAGCAGCGTGTTCAGACGCGGCTTGCTTCCTTCGCTGCGGGAGCACTTGCGGCCGCAGCGGCAAGGTATCCGCGTTTGCCCGCCCATCGCTCGAACCAGAGCGTGGCAAACGGGAAGATTGCGGAAAGGCCGGCAAACAGGGCCACCGGGAACGGCCAGCGCTGCAGCCGCCAGAGCATCAGGGCCGCAATCCCGTAACCCACAAACAACGCACCGTGGATGGGCCCTGCTACCTGCACACCAACCTCCGTGGTTCGCGCAATCCACTTGAAGTACATGCCGGCGAGCAGCGCCGCCCAGCTGAATGCTTCGGCGATCGCGAGAATGCGGAAAGCGCGGAGGACGGCGTTCCTCACGGGGGATTGCACCTGGTCCTGTTGCAGCTGGTCCTGTTCCACTGTGTTCTGTCCTGTCGTTGGGCACTGGCCGGTCAAAAAATTGCCCCGGTTCCGGCAGGTGCCGGAACCGGGGCGCTTGCTTCAGCGTCCGCGGTTGGGACGGGCTTTGTAGGGGTCAATTCCCTTGGGGATGGGGAGCTTGTTGCCCAGCGAAGCAATGCGCTTGGATACGGCGTTGACCTCAAGCTTGGTCAGTTCCTTCTTGAGCTTGCCCATCTTCTTGGCCACCTGGCTGATGGGAACCTGGCCTTCGCCGCGGCCGCTTTCGATGACGTGCACGGTGACGTTGGGCAGGATCCTCGCAAGGCGCTTGCGCTCTGCCTCCAGCAGGGGCTTTACCCGGTGCGTGGGACCTTCGCTGACCAGCACGACGCCGGGGCGTCCGATGGCGCGGAACACGGCGTCCTGCGTGCGGGGGTTGACGGCGACGGGCTGTTCCTCGGTGATCCAGCCGCGCCGCAGGGTTCCCAGTGCAGCGCCCGACGCGCCGGGCTGGTTTTCAATCTGGGCGAAGGCCGCGCGTTCGGCGCGGCGGGAGAGAATCAGCGTGGCGCCCAGCAGGCCCAGCGGGATGCCGATGATCAAGCCGGTGATCCAGTTGTCCAGCCAGAAGCCCACGAGGAAGCTGACAGCAACAACGCCGAGGAAAACCAGCAGCATAAGCCACGGAACCATGGGGTCGTGGCGGCGGGTCATGTTGAAGACCTCACCGATCTGCTTTAGCCGGCTTGGTTTCTTGACCTTTGCTTCTTTCGGCTTGCGGGAGAAGAAGCCACGTTTCACTGCGCTTGAGCCCGCAGGAGTGGGGTTGCTGGAATCAGGGGATTTCGCCATAGTGCCTCAATTCTACGTGACCAAAGTCGAAGGGCCGGCACCGGAGTTCTCCGGTGCCGGCCCTTGGGGGAGACGCGTTTAGAGGGTCAGGAATGCGCTGCGAGCAGTGAGCTGGCTTCCTGGCGGGTGGTGCCGGAGGACTCGATGTGGGCCAGTTCGGCGGGGATTTCCCAGCCTTTCTTCCGCATCGCGGTGGCCCAGAGCCGGCCGGCCCGGTAGGAGGACCGGACCAGGGGTCCGGACATGACGCCGAGGAAGCCGATCTCGGTGGCCTCGTCCTGGAGGTCCACGAATTCCTGCGGCTTGACCCAGCGGTCCACCGGCAGGTGCCGCTCACTCGGGCGCAGGTACTGGGTGATGGTGATCAGGTCACAACCGGCCTCGTGCAGGTCCCGGAGGGCTTCGGAGATTTCCTCGCGGGTTTCGCCCATGCCCAGGATCAGGTTGGACTTTGTCACCATGCCCAGCTTCCGGCCCTGCGTGATCACATCAAGAGACCGCTCGTAGCGGAACGCGGGCCGGATCCGCTTGAAAATCCGCGGCACGGTCTCGACGTTGTGCGCGAACACCTCGGGCCGGGAATCGCAGATCGCAGCGATGTGCTCGGGCTTGCCGGAGAAGTCCGGGATCAGCAGTTCAACGCCGGTGCCGGGGTTCAACTCGTGGATCTTGCGGACCGTTTCGGCGTACAGCCACACTCCCTCGTCCTCGAGGTCATCGCGGGCCACCCCGGTGACGGTGGCGTAGCGCAGCTGCATCGACTGCACGGACCGGGCGACCTTGGTGGGTTCAAACCGGTCCACCGGGGACGGTTTGCCGGTATCGATCTGGCAAAAATCACACCGCCGCGTGCATTCAGACCCGCCGATCAGGAACGTGGCTTCCTTGTCCTCCCAGCACTCAAAGATGTTGGGGCAGCCGGCCTCCTCGCACACCGTGTGCAGGCCCTCTTTCTTCACCAGGTTCTTCAGGCCCACGAACTCCGGGCCCATCTGGACCTTGGCCTTGATCCACTCCGGCTTCCGCTCCACCGGGACAGCCGAGTTGCGCTGTTCAACGCGCAAAAGCTTCCGGCCTTCAGGTGCCAATGTCACAGTAGAGCTCCTTCGTGGGTAGCGACCAGGGCGTCTTCATTCTTGCGCAGTTCTTCGGTGATTCTGGAAACGAGGTCAGCAGGGGCGACGTCATAACCGGTTTCCTGGGCGATGGTTGTGACCCCGGCGTCAGTAATACCGCAGGCAATGATCTGCGTGTACGGGGCGAGGTCGTTGTTGCAGTTGATGGCAAACCCGTGCATGGTGACGCCCTCATGAACACGGATGCCGATAGCGGCGATCTTCCTGTCCGGGCCTTTCCCGTCCGCTTCGAGCCATACCCCTGCCCGGCCCGCGATCCGCACAGCCGCTATGCCGTAGTCCCCGAGGACGGTGATGATGACTGATTCGAGGCGTTCAACGTAGTCGCGAATCCCTGCCCGGTTCTTCAGTTTGATTATGGGATAACCCACCAGCTGGCCGGGTCCGTGCCAGGTCAGTTTGCCGCCGCGGTCCACCGGAACCACCGGCGTGCCGTCGAAAGGGCGTTCGTGGTCCTCAGTCCGTTTGCCCGCCGTGTACACGGGGGCGTGTTCAAGGAAAAGGACAGTGCTCGGCGCCTTTCCGGCGACAACGCTGTCATGGAGTTCACTCTGAATGGCCCAACCGCGGGTGTAGTCGACGTAGTCCGGAGCAAGACCCAGCTGTGAAAACTCAAGAGTCATGGCATCCAGCTTAGACCTTGGGCGGCCACAGGCCGGGTTTAGTGCTTAAGCTCACCGTGCGTGTGCGAGCCGTGCGCCTCTGTGTCCGAAGCCTGTGGATAACTTCTGCACGCAAAGTTGGATTCGACTAGACATGGGGCATGGAAGATCTTCAGGGGATGACGGTGTCCGGCTACGCCATAGGACGGCTGCTGGGACGCGGCGGCAGTGCCTCGGTATGGCTGGCAAGGGAGGAACGCAGCGGCCGGGAGTTCGCCCTCAAGTGCTTCCGCCCGCCGGCCCGCAGGTCTTCGCGCGGTGCAGTGATGACTGAAGAAGGAATCCGCCGGGAGATCCGCATCCTGTCGGTCCTCGATCACCCGCATCTCATCAAAGCCCATGACACTGTGCCGCTGGCAAGCGGCGTGGAAGGCCGCGCCGCACTCATCATGGATTATGCGCCCGGCGGGTCCCTGGCCAGCCTGGTAGCTGCCAGGGGGAAGCTGACTGTTGGGGGAAACGGTGACGGTGCTGACGCCCCTTTTCCAGGTCCTGGCGTATCTGCACGGCAAGGGGTTCACGCACGCGGACGTCTCCCCGGGCAACGTTCTGTTCACGGGCCAGGGTAAGCCGATGCTTTCCGATGTCGGCATCGCCCGGATGCTGGGCGATCCTGCCCCTGGGGCCGGTGCGGGCACCCCGGGATTCATGGACCCGGCGCCGGTGGACGCAGTGCGTGCCGGGCTGCAGCCTGAACGCGACGTCTATTCTGCTGCCGCCCTGGGTTGGTTTTGCCTGACGGGCCGTCCTCCGCAGCGCACCGCGGACCGGCCGCCCCTTACCATCCTGCTTCCCGGGGTCCCCCGGGAACTGGCGGCTGCCTTGGAGTCCGGACTGAACGAGGACCGCCGGCTCCGGCCCACCGCCGCTGCCATGGCCACGGCGGTCTACCGAAGCGCGGAGCCCCTGCCGCTGGACCTTGCACCGGCGGTCCACCCCACCGTTGTGCCGGAACTGGTAACCCGCCTGCATGCGCCGGCAAGCCCCGGCAGCCGGCTCGGCGGGAGGATAAGGGGGTTGCGGCGAAGGCTTACGACGGCGAAGTGGGCACGTCCGTTCGTTCCCCCGGAAAAGCTGCCCTTTCCCGAGCCGAAGATGCTTATGCCCCAGGCTTCCCCGGACGCCCTCAGGACAGGACGCCACGCCCGGCCCAGGGGCAGCCGGCGGCTGCGGCGCAGCATTCTTGCCGGTGCAGCCGCCGCGGCAGTTGCTGCCGCCTGGTGGCTGTCCGGTGGAGGTGTCACCTTCGCCGGTCCCGTTGCGCTGTCGGGGCCTTCGACCGCCGGCCCGGGTACCGCCGCTGCCGGCGAGTCCGCTCCTGCCGGCTCGGGTACCGCCGCTGCCGGCGAGTCCGCTCCTGCCGGCTCGGGTACCGCCGCTGCCGGCGAGTCCGCTCCTGCCGGCCCGGGTACCGCCGCTGCCGGCGAGTCCGCTCCTGCCGAAATGGACCAGCATGCCCTTGCGGTGACGGCTGCAAGGCAGCAGGCAGCGTCCCCGGATCCGGCGGTAGCTGTCCAGGGCCTCGCGCTGCTGAGATCACTGGCTTTTAGCGGAGGACAGCTGGAACTCCTGGACGAGGTGAACCAGCATGGCTCGGGTGCAGCGGCTGCTGATCTCGGCATCAGCGCACGGCTGCGGGAATCCGGCCGCAGGCTGTCCGGATTTTCCACCACGCTGACAGAGGTGCAGGCGGAGGAGGGCGGTAACGGGACCCGCACGGTAGTTGCTGTTACCTCGGCCTCTTCCGCTTATGAGGAAACGGATGGCCAGGGCGATGTGATGGCAACGGGAGCAGCCGCGGCCGGGCAGCGGCTCCGCGTGGTGCTGGTCTCGGTGGACGGCAGGTGGCGGGTCAGCGAGATCCTTCCCGGCACCGGCTGACCCTGCGCTCCTGCAAAAGGAGCCCCTACCTTCCGCCCGCCACCCACTGCGCGGCCTGGGCGAGAGTCGGGTGCTGCCAGGAAAAACCCGCAGAGGACAAAAGGGCAGGCTCCATGCGCTGGCTGGCGAGGAGCAGTTCGTCAGCCAAGTCGCCCATCACCAGGCGCAGCACCGGGGCCGGCGCGCGCAGGGCAGCGGGACGGTGCAGCGCCCTGGCCAGCTCAGCCACCAGGGCGTTCACGTCGGCATCCTCGGGGGCACAAAGGTTGACCGGACCGGTCAGTGGGGATTCCAGCAGGAAGAGGAAAGCTGCCGAGACATCCGGCAGCGTTATCCAGGGCCAGTATTGGCGGCCATTGCCGAAGGGTCCGCCAACACCCAGCCGGATCAGCGGAAGCAACCTGCCCAGGGCGCCGCCGGAACGGCTGAGGACCACCCCGGTCCGCGGAACCACTACGCGGACACCCTGCGGAGCGGTGGCAGCTGCAGCCTCCCACTCCCCGCAGATACTGGCGAGGGCCCCGGTTCCCTGGGGAGCATTCTCACGCAGCACAGTGTTCCCGGCATCGCCGTAGTAACCCGACCCGGACTGGCTGATGAAGACAGGCGGTGGAGAGTCGAGCTGCCGCATTGCCCGTGTAAGCGTCCGGGTGGAGTCCACCCGGGAACTGAAAAGCTCCTTGACCCGCCTGCGTGTCCATGGCCTGTCCCCGATGCCCGCGCCGGACAGATTGATGACGGCCCCCGCACCGGCAAGCGCCGCCGGTTCCAATTCGCCCGCGGCGGGGTTCCACCGTACTTCCATCGCCGACGCCGGCTCGCGCCTGACCAGGGACACGACCTCGTGGCCGGCACCGCGGAAAGCCGCTGACATGTGGGTTCCGATCAGCCCGGAGGCGCCGGCGATGACTATGCGCATGGGGTCCATCACACCACGGCTGGCGCGCCCGCGGCACCTCCAACAGGGTTAACCGGGGGCTGACTATGATCAAACGATGACATCTTCGAGCTACTTCCGTTACCCGCACCTGCACGGCGATCTGGTCACTTTTGTGGCTGAGGACGACGTGTGGATTGCGCCTCTGGGCGGCGGCCGCGCCTGGCGTGTCTCCTCGCTCCAGCTTCCGGCCCGCAACCCCCGCTTCACCCCGGACGGACAGCGGCTGGTGTGGACGGTGGTACAGGGAACGGCGCCGGAAGTTGTCTCTGCGGCGGTGGACGGCGGCGACTACCGGCAGCTCACGTACTTTGGCCACAGCACCACCAAGGTCAAAGGCTTTACCGCGAACGGCTCCGTGGTGGTCACCAGCGCCTTCCGCCAGGCTGAGAGCCGGCACACGCACGCCTACAGTGTCCCCCTTGAGGGCGGCTGGGCGGAGGAAATGCCGTTCGGGCCGGTGGAGTCCGTTGCCTTTGGTCCCGAAGTGGGGGATGAGCGCCCGGTAGTGGTGGGCAGCGTGCTCTCCCGCGAGCCGGCCTGGTGGAAGCGCTACCGTGGAGGCACAGCTGGAAAGCTTTGGCTGGACAATGACGGCAACGGCGAATTTGAACGGCTGCTGCCGGACCTTGACGGAAACCTTGCCGATCCCATGTGGGTTGATGGCCGGATCGCGTTCCTGTCCGACCATGAGGGTTACGGCAACCTGTACTCAGTCCTCCCGAACGGCAAGGACCTGCGCAGGCACACGGACCACGAGGACTTCTATGTCCGCCATGCCGCCAGCGACGGCAAGCGCATCATTTTCGAATCCGCCGGTGAGCTCTGGATGCTTTCCAGTTTGGAAGCTGACGCGGAGCGGCTGGACATCCTCCTGGGGTCCGCCTCCCAGTCGCGGCGCCCCACACTGCTCAACACCACCAAGCATCTTGGCGCTGCGGTCCCGGATGCCACCGGGGCGGCCAGTGCCATCGAAGCGCACGGCACCATCCACTGGCTGCGGCACAAGGACGGGCCGTCCCGCATCATCGAAGCTTCGCCGGGCGTCCGCGCCCGGCTACCCAGGCCACTGCGCAACGGGCGGTTGGCCTACGTGGCGGATCACGACGGAGTAGAGGCGCTGTACATCAAGGACGTCGCCGGACCGGTACCCGGGACGGCCGCCGCAGCCGCCCTGGGGACGTCCGTGCCGCCTGTCGGAGACCCCGGCAGCGACTCCCCTTCAACGCCGGGCAAGGCCGAGGCCGAGGCAGCCTTGCCCCAGCCCGTTCCGGCCGCCGGGGCTGCCGTCCTGGCAGGAGCCGGTCCGGCTCCTGCAGCCAGGGACGACCAGCAGGCAGACGTCGCCCCCGGGAACGCACCCACAGCCACCGCAGCGCCGGATCCGGCAGCAGCAACCCGAATCGCCTTCCCCCGCCCCACCCGCACCAGCTCGCTGGAGGCGAGCCCGGACGGCAGCTGGCTTGCCCTGGGCACGTCCTTCGGCGAGGTATACACGGCCAACACCCGGACCGGAGAACTGGCACTCGTGGCCAGCATTGGGGAGGGCACCATCTCTGACCTGGCCTGGTCGGCGGATTCGCAATGGCTGGTCTGGTCCGAACCGGTTACCTCCTTCGGTTCCCGCAGCCGGCTCCGGCTGGCAAAGGTGACCGATTCCAAGGCCGACCCGGTGGACGTCACCGATGGCCGCTTCTGCGATACGTCACCGGCCTTCACCCCTGACGGCAAGTTCCTGGCTTTCCTCTCCAACCGCAGCTTCGACCCCGTGTACGACGGACACTCCTTTGACCTGTCCTTCCCGAGCCCCATCAAGCCTTACCTCGTGGCACTGGCCGCCGACACGCCGTCGCCCTTTGGTCCTTCCGTGGACCAGGACGCGGTGGACGAGACAGATACCGGCGACGGGGAACCGAAGCAGGACGCATCGTCAGCGGCCGCGGAAGTCAAGGTGGACGCGGACGGGCTCGCCCACCGGGTTATCGGTGTTCCCGTGCCCCAGGGCAACTACACGTCCCTCAAGGCAGCCGACGGCGCACTGCTGTGGCTCGACTGGGCACTGGCGGGCGTCACCGGTGACGGCAAAGCCAGCCAGGAAGACAAGGATGCCCGTCCCAGCCTTGCCCGGTTCGACCTCGCCCGGCGGAAGCAGTCCACCCTGGTGGAGTCCCTGGACAGCTTCCGGCTCTCCGGTGACCGGACGAAGGTTGTGCTGATCTCGGACAAGAAGGTCAGTGTTGTCCCGGCCGACAAGAAGGCTGACGAGGACTCGGGCGAGCTGGTCAAGGTTGACCTCGGCCGGGTCCGGGTGATGATGGACCCGCTCAGCGTCTGGGGCCAGGCCTTCGACGAGGCATGGCGGCTGCAGCGAGATTTCTTCTGGACCGAAGACATGGCAGGGCAGGACTGGGAGTCCATCCACAAGCGCTACCGTCCACTGGTGGACCGCCTTGGCTCCCATGACGACCTGGTGGACCTGCTGTGGGAACTTCACGGCGAACTGGGAACCTCCCACGCGTACGTCCGGCCCGCACCGGTCACGGAAAACGGCAGCCATGGACAGGGCCGCCTCGGGGCCGACCTCGCGCTCACGCCCGCCGGCTGGGAAATCACCCGCATTCTCGCCGGCGAATCCTCGGACCCCCTGGCCACCTCGCCCCTGACACGTCCGGGCGTCGGCGCAAAAGCCGGCGACATCCTGCTGGCCATCGACGGCGTTCCTCTCTCCGGAACCGTAACCCCTGCCATGCAGCTGGTGGGCGCGGCGGGCCGGGCCGTGGAGCTGACGCTCCTCAACGGTGCAGCACACGCCGGAGGCACCGGCAGGCAGCGCCGCGTGGCCGTCGTACCCGTCAAGGACGAGGAACGCCTGCGGTACCAGGAATGGGTTGCCTCCAACCGGCGGACCGTCCGGGAGGCCTCCGGCGGCAGCTTCGGCTACCTGCACATCCCGGACATGATGGCCAACGGCTGGGCCCAGCTCCACCGCGACCTCGACACCGAAACAGCGTTGGACGGGCTAATTGTGGACGTGCGGCGGAACCGCGGCGGCCACACCTCGCAGCTGGTGGCCGAACTGATCGGGCGCAAGGTCACCGGCTGGAGCATGCCGCGGGGCGAAAAGCCCCGCACGTATCCGCACCACGCGCCGCGCGGGCCGGTCATTATCCTTGCCGACGAATTTGCCGGATCCGACGGCGACATCATCACCCAGGTCTCCAAGTTGCGGGGCATCGGACCCGTGATCGGAACGCGCACCTGGGGCGGCGTGGTGGGCATCGACAACAGGTTCGCCCTGGCCGACGGCACGGGTGTCACCCAGCCGCGCTACGCCACGTGGTTCGGCGGCGGTGTGGGCTGGAGCGTCGAAAACTACGGCGTCGACCCCGACATCGAGGTCACCTACCCGCCGCACGCCTACGCCGCCGGGCGGGATCCGCAGCTTGAATACGGCATCGGGGCACTGAAGGAGATGATTCAGGAGCTTCCTACCGACCGCCCGCCTGCCCGGGAGGGGTACCGCCGGCTGCGTCCCGCGCCGCTTCCGGCGCGCCAACAGGGGTAGCCGGCGGCCCGCAAACAACAAAAGGGCCCTGCCTGGCCAGAGAACTCCGGCCAGGCAGGGCCATATTTCTTGTCCGAAGAGGCCGGATCAGGACTCCAGGGTGGCGTCCATGGTGATGTCGATGCTGGCGAGGGCGCCGGAAACCGGGCAGCCCACCTTGGCTTCGCCGGCGATCTTCTGGAATTCGTCTTCAGAAATACCCGGCACTGTGGCGGAGACGGTCAGGTGGCTGCCGGTGATGCCGGTGCCCGGCACGAACGTCACGTCCGCCTTGGTACGTACTTCCTCCGGGGTGTGGCCGGCCTTGGCCAGCTCGTTGCTGAAAGCCATGGAGAAGCAGGCAGCGTGCGCTGCTGCGATCAGTTCTTCCGGGCTGGTCTTGCCGTTGGCCGCCTCGGTACGCGCCTTCCAGGTGACGTCGAACGTTCCCAGGCCTGAGGTGGCGAGGCTGGTGCTTCCGGCACCCTCCGTCAGGTTGCCGTTCCATACTGCATTTGCTGAACGTGTTGCTGCCATGTCCACTCCTCAAGGTTGTTTCGAACCGGGGTCAGGCCGGTGCCCGCCCCGCCGTTTCCCATCCTAGGGACTTCACGGGAAGCGTGCACCCGCTGTCCGCTTCTGGTGGATTATGACCCCATGGCGTAAGACGACGGCGGCGGCGCCCCCCAAAGGGGAGCGCCGCCGTCGTGAGGCCGCAACTTGGGGTAATTACTGCCAGATAGTGGCGATGGCGATGTTCAGGAGCCCGAGGCCGCCCACACTGTGCGCCAGGCCCTTGCTGATGTCCTCGCCTGCCTTGTACTTCCGGCGGCCGATGAAGGCCAGGACGCCGACGGCAAGGGCGATGGCGAACTTGATGCCGAGCTTGGCGTAGTTGGCGTCCATGTCCAGGGCCGGGATCAGTCCCATCAGGGCTACGCCGGTGAGGAGCTGGAGCATGGCGCCGTCAAATTGGCGCGGGTGGACGGTGGGCTTTTTCATCTGGCCGATCCAGATGCCGACGATCATGGCGGCGCCAATGATGTGCAGGAAGACCACGGTGTTATAAACGATGTTCATGGGACCAGTGTAGCCAGTCCTTCTACGGCTTGTAGTAGTTCAGCATCGGGGGCGGGCGCACGTGCGTTAACCGGCGACGGCGGTGCAGGCCTTGCGGTGGTTTCCCACCGCTGCCTGCACCGCCGTCGTGCGTTGTGACGCGTTACAGCCCGAGGTCCGCTTCGAAGGCGCCTTCCTCAAGGCGTGCCTTCAGCGTCTGGAGGAAACGGCCCGCATCGGCGCCGTCCACCAGGCGGTGGTCGTACGTCAGGGACAGGTACATCATGGAGCGGATGGCGATTGAATCGTCACCGTTCTCATCGGCCACCACCACGGGGCGCTTGACGATGGCGCCGGTTCCCAGGATGCCCACCTGCGGCTGGTTGATGATGGGAGTGTCGAACAGGGCGCCCACCGAACCGATGTTGGTGATGCTGAAGGTACCGCCGGACAGCTCGTCCGGGCCGATCTTGCCATCACGGGTGCGGCCCGCAACGTCGGCAATCTTGGCAGCCAGTCCGGCCAGGTTCAGGTTGCCCGCGTCGGAGATAACCGGGACCAGCAGGCCCTTGTCGGTGTCGACGGCGATGGCCAGGTGCTCAGCGTTGTGGTACGTGATTTCCTGCTTGCCCTCGTCGTAGGCAGCGTTGAGCTTGGGGTGCTGCTTGAGCGCCTCAGCCACAGCCTTGGCGATGAACGGGAGGAAGGTCAGCTTGACGCCGTTCTGGGCCTGGAACGAGTTCTTAGCCTTGAGGCGCAGCTTGGCGACCTTGGTCATGTCCACTTCATGCACCTGGGTCAGCTGGGTGGAGACCTCGAGGGACTCGCGCATGCGCCGGGCGATGACCTGGCGGATGCGGGGAGCCTTCTGCGTGGTGCCGCGCAGGGAAGAAACAGCGGCGTTGGAAGCGGCCGGGGCTGACGCGGCCGGCGCGGCTGCGGGGGCTGCGGCGGGCGCGGACTTGGCTTCGGCGGCAGCGATGACGTCCTGCTTGCGGATGCGTCCGCCTACTCCTGTGCCTGACAGTGATGCGATGTCCACGCCGTGCTGGTTGGCCAGCTTGCGGACCAGGGGAGTGACATAGCCGGACTTGGATCCACCGTTGGCTGGTGCGGCCTCGGTTGCGGCCGGGGCCGCAGCGGGGGCGGGAGCAGCCTGCGGTGCCGGTGCAGCCTTGGGTGCTTCCGGAGCCGGTGCAGCCTGAGGTGCCGGTGCCGGTGCGGGGGCGGGTGCTTCAGCCTTGGGGGCTTCCTGGACCGGTGCCTCGGTGGAGGGTGCTTCTGCCGGGGCAGCAGCTGCACCTGAACCGATGACAGCCAGGACGGAGCCGACTTCCGCTGTTTCGTCTTCGTTGACGCGGATTTCCTGGAGAGTTCCAGCCACCGGCGACGGGATTTCGGTGTCAACCTTGTCCGTGGAGACTTCCAGGAGCGGCTCGTCAACCTCCACGGAGTCGCCCACGGCCTTCAGCCAGCGGGTGACGGTGCCTTCGGTGACGCTTTCGCCCAGCGCCGGAAGGGTAACTTCATGTCCTTCGCCGCCGCTGGCCGGTGCCTCAGGTGCAGGGGCCGGTGCTGCTGCGGGAGCTTCTGCAGCGGGTGCTGCTGCGGGGGCTTCTTCCGCGGGAGCTGCAGCGGGTGCTGCTGCGGGGGCTTCTTCGGCGGGGGCGCCGCCGCCGGAGCCGTCACCGATGCGGACCAGGGGAGCGCCGACCTCGGCGGTCTCGTCCTCGGCAACCAGGATTTCCTCAATCACGCCAGCGACAGGAGAGGGGATTTCAGTGTCTACTTTGTCGGTGGATACTTCGAGCAGCGGCTCGTCCACCTCTACCCGGTCACCTACCTGCTTGAGCCAGCGGGTGACGGTTCCTTCGGTGACGCTCTCACCGAGGGCGGGCAAGTTAACGGATTCAGACATGTCGTCCCCGTTCTCCTTATTGATCTTTAGTGCGGATGATTGCTGCCTTGTTGGCCAGCCTAATGCACCCGGCATTTCGTGCCGGGTGCACCAGGCCCTTTGGTGCTGGGGGGAGACTAGCCGTGAAGCGGCTTGCCAGCGAGTGCCAGGTGGGCTTCGCCCAGGGCCTCGTTCTGGGTGGGGTGGGCGTGCACCAGCTGGGCAACATCCTCCGGGTAGGCTTCCCAGTTCACGATCAGCTGGGCCTCGCCAACCTGCTCGCCCATGCGGGCGCCGATCATGTGGACGCCCACCACGGGGCCGTCCTTTTGGCGGACCAGCTTGACCAGCCCTGAGGTGCCCAGGATGGAGCTCTTGCCGTTGCCGGCCAGGTTGTACTCCTGGGTCTGTACCTGGTCCTCGCCGAACTTCTCCTTGGCGGCCTTTTCGGTGTAGCCGACGGTGGCGATTTCGGGATCGGAGTAGGTGACCTTGGGGATATTGATGTCCTCGACGATCACGGGCTTCAGGCCGGCGATCTCCTCGGCCACGAAGATGCCCTGCTGGTAGCCGCGGTGGGCCAGTTGGACGCCGGGGACAATGTCGCCCACAGCGTAGACGTTGCCGACGCCCGTGTGGAGGCGCTCGTTGGTGATGACGAAGCCGCGGTCGATGGTGATGCCGGCTTCCTCGTAGCCCAGGTTGGCCGTGACGGGGCCGCGGCCGACGGCGACGAGCAGCAGGTCGGCTTCGAACGTTTTGCCGTCCACCAAGGTGACCTTCACGCCGTCGCTGTTCTGCTCGACGCCCTGGAAGAACACGCCGGTGGAGAACTTGATGCCGCGCTTCTTGAAGGCTCGCTCGAAGTTCTTGACGATGGTGGCGTCCTCGTTGGGAACCAGTGAGGGCAGGCCCTCCACGATGGTGACGTCCACGCCGAAGGACTTCCAGACGGAAGCGAACTCGACGCCGATAACCCCGCCGCCCAGGATGATGACGCTCTTGGGAATGGAGTCCATGGTCAGGGCCTGGTCGGAGGTGATGACCTTGCCGCCGATTTCCAGTCCCGGAAGGGTGCGCGAGTACGAGCCGGTGGCCAGGACGATGTTCCGGCCCTTGTACGCGGTCCCGTTCACGACGATGGTGTCGGTGCCCTGGAGCTTGCCTTCACCTTCGATGACGGTGATGCCCTTGGACTTAATCAGGCCCTGGAGGCCTTTGAACTTGCCGGCGATGATGCCGTCTTTGTAGGCGTTGACGGCGGTGATGTCGATGCCGTCGAGGGTGACGTTCACGCCGTATTTGGCGGAGTCACGGGCGTGGTCGGCGAGTTCTGCAGAGTGCAGCAGCGCCTTGGTGGGAATGCAGCCATTGTGGAGGCAGGTGCCGCCCAGCTTTGCCTTCTCCACGAGGCCGACGGTAAGGCCAAGCTGTACGGCCCGCAGTGCGGCGGCGTACCCGCCGCTGCCGCCGCCGAGTACCAGGATGTCGAATTCTTGCGCAGTTGCCTGATCGGCCACTTAAACGCTCCCTCGCGTGAACGATGACGCGTTCTGCGCGCATCATCTGGTCTTGGAACTTACACTGCCGTGATTATGCCAGCAGGCCTGTTCTCTTGCATTTGTGACTACCGTGGTTCACCTTAGCGAACCACCTATCCATGCTCCACCTTGGCGCCGCGTTTGTGGAGCGCTTGTGTCCAGAGTCACGCGGTACTGCGGTGCAGGGAACAAACCCGCACCGCAGTACCGCGCAGCCTCTGCGCGCGGACACCTGTGTCAGGCCGCCGCGGCCAGGATGTCCTCTACATAGGCCACCAGGGTCCGCACGGTGCAGCCCGTGCCCTGCTTATGGGTGTAGCCATAGGGGCTTCCGTTGTTAAAGGAAGGCCCGGCAATGTCGATGTGGGCCCAGGGGATCTGCTCCCCGTCCTTGCCCTTACCCACGAACTCACGCAGGAAAACCGCAGCCGTCATCATGCCGCCGTGGCGTTCGCCAATGTTGGCAAGGTCTGCTACCTGGGAGTCGATGCTGGGGCGCAGTTCCTCGGGAAGCGGCATGGGCCACACGAGTTCGCCGGCCCGGTCCGCTGCGGCCTTGAGCGGACCGGTCACGCTGTCGGAGCCCATGACGCCTGCGGTGCGGTTGCCCAGTGCGATCAGCTGTGCACCGGTGAGGGTGGCGACGTCGATGATGGCGTCCGGGTACTCGCGGCTGGCTGCGACGATGCCGTCCGCCATGACCAGCCGGCCCTCAGCATCGGTGTTCAGGACCTCAACGGTCTTGCCGCCGAACATCGTGAGGACGTCAGCCGGACGGGACGCTGCACCGGAGGGCATGTTTTCGGCGATGCAGAGCCAGGCAGTCGCCTTGACCGGCAGGCCAAGCCCGGCGAGGGCCAGGACAGTATTAAGGACGACGGCGGCACCGGCCATGTCGCTCTTCATGTCGCCCATGCCAAGGGCCGGCTTGATGGAAATGCCCCCGGTGTCGAAGGTGATGCCCTTGCCGACGAGCGCAATCTTCGACGTCGGCCTGGCGGGGGAGTACTCCACCTTGACCAGCCGCGGCTGGCGGGCGGAGCCCTTGCCCACGCCCATGATGCCGCCGAAGCCTTCCTTCTCCAGCCGCTTCTCGTCCCAGACGGTGACCTTAACGGGCAGGCCCTTGGCCAGCTCCTTCGCAGCTTCGGCGAAGGTTTCGGGATAGAGGTGGCTGGGCGGCTGGTTCACGAGTGAACGGGTGGCGTTGACGGCCTTGCCGATCAACCGGGCACGCTTCAGTGCCGCACCGGTTTCGGCGTGGTCGGCGAGCTCCGTGAAAATGACCGCATTCCGGACCGGATCCTTCAGGCCGTCCTTCGACGACCGGAACTCGGTGAAGGAGTAGGCGCCGAGGGCGGCACCCTCGGCGAGGGCCGCGACGTCGGCAACGGACGCCGTCGGAAGGGCCAGGACAACCGTTGCGAGGCCGGCGAGTTGGCGGACGGCGGAACCTGCTGCGCGGCGCAGTGCCTCACCGGTGAGGGGCTCTGCTGCGGAGACCTTGCCGGTGCCGGCGAGGACCAGGATCCCGGCGCCGGTTTCGGGCAGGCCGGGAAGGCGGACGATCTGGTCGGCGGCGCCCGTGACGCCCAGGGACTTAAGGGAGCCGGCAAGGGCCTCCGCGGACTTGGCGGTGAGGGGGTTATCCAGGAGGACCGGCCCGTCAGTGCCCTTACCCACACCTATGACCACTGCGTCACTGGGGCTCTTCTTCAGGTCCCTTGAGAGGGTACTAAGGTTGATTTCAGTATTCTTGACCACAGGGATCAGTCCTCAATTCTCGAGAGATGTTCGGGCAGGAATGCATGTTCGGCGCTCTGCCATGGATGCCCGGATGCAATCGTTCGGGACGCAGTCCGGGTGTCTGCAGGCCCGTTTGGCAGGCCAGTTCCGATCGTAGCCCGTCCCCGCCCGGGCCGGTGTATTTCCTGAGAGGTGCGCCACAGGCGCAGCAGGAATGTGCGGCTCTCCTGCGGCGTTGTAGAAGGTAACCACCCGCACCTATGAAAGGAACATGCCGTGCTTGAACGGATTTCCGGCTCCCTGCTGGACCCCGATGCGCTTTATGCAAGCAACATCGGGCTGTTCCACAGCCCGGCGCTCCGTGGGCTGAACCTGGTGATGGGTTTCACCGGGTTCGCCGACGCCGGTCACGTGGTAAGGCAGATCAACGCGGAACTGCTTGACACGCTCGACGCCGAACCGGTTGCAGTTTTCGACGCCGACCAGCTGATTGACTACCGGTCGCGGAGGCCGCACCTGACGTTCGTCGAGGACCACCTTCAGGACTACCAGGAGCCCCGGCTCGCCCTCTACCGGCTGAAGGACGGCCTGGGCAATCCCTTCCTTCTGCTCGCGGGCTTTGAGCCCGACCTGCAGTGGGAGCGGTTTGCCCGCGCGGTGGTGGGCATCGTTGAGAAGCTGGACGTCAACCTGGTCACCTGGATCCACTCCATTCCCATGCCGGTACCGCATACGCGTCCAGTGGGCGTGACAGTGCACGGCAACCGGCCGGAACTGATCGAAGGCATCTCCGTGTGGAAGCCCACCGTGGAAGTGCCCGCAGCTGTTGGACACATCCTGGAGCTCCGCCTTGTAGAGGCAGGCCGGAACGTGGCAGGTTACGTCATTCACGTCCCGCACTACCTGGCCGAGGCGGAATACCCCACCGCCGCCGTCGCAGGCCTTGAATATCTCGGTGCGGCCACGTCACTGATGCTGCCCTCGGACAGGCTCCGCGAAGCCGGCCGTGAAGTCAGCCGCCAGATCGCCGAGCAGATAGACGCCTCAGAAGAAGTCCAGCAGGTGGTGGCCCGCCTGGAGACCCGGTACGACGAAAAGGCCGAAGGCACGGTCCGCCGCTCCCTTCTTGCGGACGAGAACGACGAGCTGCCCAATGCGGATGTCCTCGGTGCTGCCGTAGAGGCCTACCTCGCACGCGAGAACCCCGGCCAGTAACAACACTGCCGATTCCCCGGCCGGCAGCCGGATCACGCTGCTGCCGGGCGGCAAGGGCAGTCCGGGCATAATGAGATGGTGACTGCACCCCGCGCCTGGCTGATCTGGACCATTGGCATCTTCGGGTACCTGGTGGCCGTCACCCAGCGCACGTCCTTTGGGGTGGTGGGCCTTGAGGCCACGGAGCGGTTCCACGCCAGTGCCTCCGCCATCTCCTTCTTTACGGTCCTTCAGCTGCTGGTCTATGCCGGGCTTCAGATTCCCGTGGGCCTTTTGGTGGACCGGTTCGGTTCCCGGGCCATGATCGCCGGCGGTGCCGTGCTGATGGGCCTGGGCCAGCTCCAGCTGGCCTTTGCCGACAGTATTCCGGGCGGAGTGGCCGGGAGGGTGCTCGTAGGTGCCGGGGACGCGATGACATTCATCTCGGTGATTCGCCTGATTCCACTCTGGTTTGCGCCCGCCCGGGTCCCGCTCGTGACCCAGCTGACGGGTATGTCCGGCCAGCTGGGCCAACTGTTCAGTGTCATCCCGTTTGCCTTCGTCCTGCACGCCGCCGGTTGGACCCCGGCGTTCCTGATGCTGGCAGGGATGTCAGGACTCGCCGTTGTCCTGGTTCTGCTGCTCCTGCAGGACGTGCCGGCCGGTACGCAGCGGCCGCAGGCCCAGCAGGGGCTGAAGGCGACAGGAGCCTCCCTCGCCCGCGCCTGGCGCCAGCATGGGACGAGGCTGGGGTTATGGAGCCACTTCACCATCCAGTTCAGCGGCACCGTATTTGCAATGACGTGGGGATACCCGTTCCTGCTGTCCGGGCAGGGCCTCGATGCCGGAACGGTTGCCGCCCTCATGGCCCTGTACGTTGCCACCGCCATGGCAGTGGGGCCGTTCATTGGCCGTTTCGTTTCCCGCCACCCGCTGCGGCGTTCAACCATGGTCCTGCTGATCGCCGGTGCCACCGCCGGAGCCTGGGCCGCAGTCCTGGTGACACCCGGGCGCTCGCCGCTGTGGCTGCT
Source organism: Arthrobacter sp. sptzw42 (assembly GCF_059089685.1). NCBI lineage: Bacteria > Bacillati > Actinomycetota > Actinomycetes > Micrococcales > Micrococcaceae > Arthrobacter > Arthrobacter sp. sptzw42. Next base: position 131,176 of record NZ_JBNHEX010000006.1, on the reverse strand, counting down.
GACCGGCCTGGTGGTGGTGCTCGCGATCGGCGGGCCCGGCTCCATGATCGGCTTCGACTTCGCCCGCACCTTCAACCCGGCACACCGGATTGGAACCGCTACGGGCATCGTTAATGTGGGCGGGTTCTTTGCCGCGCTGATAGCCATCTTCCTGATTGGCCTCGTGCTGGACGTGCTTTATGCCAGCGGGTTCTCCAACGGTGTCCTGTATGGGCTGGACCCGTTCCGGATCGCACTGAGTGTCCAGTTCCTGCTGCTTGGTTTCGGAGCTGCCGCCACCCTGGTCTGCCGCCGCAAGGTCCGGCGGCAGATGGCAGCCCAGGGCGTGGTGGTTCCGCCCCTGCGCAGCGCGCTCGCCCGCCAGCGCCGGGAAAGCCTTGCCCGGCGGAGCAGGGCGGCGGCTTCAGAGGACTGACTGGTCCTCCACAGCGCCGGACCCGCCGGGTGTATCCACATACCAACGGGCAGTGCTTTCGAGGGGTGCTCCGGCGGCGGATGCTGGAGCCATGACACTCCCAGAACGCCTGACAATCCGCGGCCCGGAAGACATCCTGGGTTTCATTCCGCACTCGCTGGGATACTGGCCGGCGGAGAGCCTCGTGGCCATGACACTGCACGGCAAAAGGCTGGGAGCCACACTGCGGCTGGATCTTCCCGGGCGGGATGTCCTTGCTGATCCGGCCGTCTTTGCCCGGACAGTTTGCGGGTATCTTGCAGCAGACGAAGATGCGGACGGGACCCTGCTGGCCTTTTACACCAACAACGGCTGGCTGGTGGGGCCGGACCGCTGCCAGGCACTGCTCGAGAGCCTTGAAGCAGCCCTGGGTGAAGCCGGGATGCCCGTCAGGGACGCCTGGAACGTCGGTGACCAGTACTGGCGGCACGTCCACTGCACCGGACCAGCCTGCTGTCCCTTGCCGGGGCGTTCCGTCCATGAAATTACGGACAGCCTGCTGAACACAGAGATGGTGTTCCGGGGAAGCAGCGTGGGACCGGCCCCCGGGCACCGGCAGGCGGCCAGCCCTGTTTCGGAACTCCACCGTGCCGCTGTGCTGAAGGCGGAAGCCACGTGGTCGGCCCAACTGGATCTCCGGCGGCACAGCAGGGCGCAGTTCGCCGCGGTGCTGGGCCAGTGGGAGCTGATGCTCGCCAGGCCGGTTGGGGACCTGCAACGGCGGTCGGTACACCGGGATGCTTTCCTGCGGGCAACGCTCCTGGTGCCCGCCTGGCGGGACGCTGTCCTGGTCATGGCAGCGGCCGGGAAAGCAGCGGCAGCAGCCGGGGCCGAAGAATTTGGAATCTTCAGCGAGGACGCCCGGTTTGGTCCGCTGGAACCTGCGGAAGAAGCCGGTGCAGAAGAAGCGCCAACAGCTGCGGAGGCGCCTGGTTCCGGATCCTTCTCCGCAGCCGGCCTCTGCAGTGGAGCCCTGGCCGCCTCCGGCCGCCAGGCGGGAATTCCTGGTTACGGGGACGTCCTGATGGGGCACGAGCCTGCAGTTCCCCTCTGGCCCAGCCTCGACGCCCTTGATCACGTCCTGGAGCACCTGGCTGTGCTCGGTGGACCGCCGTCAGCGGCTGCCCTGACGGGGAGGGGCTGGATTGCTTGGTGCCGCGGACGCGGCTCCTACTCGGCCTCGTACTTGGGGGAGGCGCTCGAAGCCGAGCCCGGCTACCGGCTGGCAGAGCTGCTGCTCGAGATGGTCCGCCGGGGTACGCTGTGCGGCTGGGCCGCGCGGAAGGAGGCTGCCTGGCAGAAGTTCGGCCCCGACGCGGCATGAAGTGACGGCGGCAGGAACAGCGGGTTGGGCTTTATTTGGCGAAATCGTGAGACAATGGAGGTCGAGACCCGGTTGGGTCCGTGTATCAGGTGCTCGCAGCGAACCCTTACGGGAACATTGCGGCCGCTCCGGCAGTTCTATTTATGGACTCTGCCGGCCGTGGTGGCGCTTGGTTTTCACCACGGACTTGACAGGGTCATAGTGGTGTTGCCCGTATGGCGATTCCACAGACCACCGCTAGAAAGGTTTTCTGTGACCCCGTCTTCCACGAAGAAGGACCCCGCCGCCCAGGACGAACTGTCCGCTGAGCAGAAGCAGGCGGCAACAAACGCCAAGCGGGCCGCCACTCGGGCAGCCAACAAGGCTTCGGCCGCTGAAGCTGGTGCGGACGGCAAGCGCGAGCCCAAAAAGCGCGGGCCCAAGCCCGGCGCGAAGGCTGCTGCTGAGGCCGCCGGAAAATCTGCCGGTGCCGACGCCGATGAAGTCGAGGAAGTTGAGGAAGACCTCGACGACATCGTCCTTGAAGGACCTGACGTTGTCGAGGAGGACGCCGAGGCCGACCCCGTCAAGGGAGCAGCCGGCTCGGGCAAGGGCTTTGTCTACTCCGACGCTGATGACGACGACGCACCTGTCCAGCAGGTCATGTCCGCCGGAGCCACTGCCGACCCCGTCAAGGACTACCTGAAGCAGATCGGTAAGGTAGCGCTGCTCAACGCCGAGCAGGAAGTGGACCTTGCGCTCCGGATCGAAGCCGGACTGTTCGCCGAAGAAAAGATCGCCGCTGACGACGGCTCCATGGACCCGAAGTACAAGCGCGAGCTTGAATTCATCATCCACGACGGCAAGCGTGCCAAGAACCACCTGCTGGAAGCCAACCTCCGCCTTGTGGTCTCGCTCGCCAAGCGCTACACCGGCCGCGGCATGCTGTTCCTGGACCTCATCCAGGAAGGCAACCTGGGCCTGATCCGTGCGGTCGAGAAGTTCGATTACACCAAGGGCTTCAAGTTCTCCACGTACGCCACCTGGTGGATCCGCCAGGCGATCACCCGTGCCATGGCGGACCAGGCACGCACCATCCGTATTCCGGTGCACATGGTGGAAGTCATCAACAAGCTGGCCCGCGTCCAACGCCAGATGCTGCAGGACCTCGGCCGCGAACCCACGCCTGAGGAGCTTGCCCTCGAACTGGATATGACCCCTGAAAAGGTCGTGGAAGTCCAGAAGTACGGCCGGGAGCCCATCTCGCTCCACACGCCGCTTGGCGAAGACGGCGACTCCGAATTCGGCGACTTGATCGAGGACTCCGAGGCTGTGGTTCCGGCTGACGCCGTGAGCTTTACCCTCCTGCAGGAACAGCTTCACTCCGTGCTGGATACACTCTCCGAGCGCGAGGCCGGCGTGGTGGCCATGCGGTTCGGCCTGACCGACGGACAGCCGAAGACTTTAGACGAAATCGGCAAGGTCTACGGAGTCACGCGTGAGCGGATCCGGCAGATTGAATCCAAGACCATGTCCAAGCTCCGCCACCCCTCACGTTCGCAGGTGCTGCGGGATTACCTGGACTAAAGCAGAACACAAAAAGCGGCCCGCCGGCTGCCGCGCCCACACCAGGCGCGGTACCGGCGGGCCGCTTTCTGCTGGCCCTCTTCCGATTCTTTGCTGGCCCTATTTGGAGGAGCCCCTTAAAAAGGTTGGGACCCTGCCTTACGGCAGGGTCCCAACAACTTCAGTAGAACTAGTCGATTTCCACGGCTGCTTTCTCGTGAAGCTTCCCCGTCTCATCGTGCCAGTCCGAGCTCAACGGCTTGAGCGTTGCCTCAACTGCACGGGCGTGGTGGCCACAGAACAGCAGCTCACCGCCGGAGGACTCCAGTACAACCCGGACATATGCCTGAGCTCCGCAACGATCGCACCGGTCCAGTGCGTTGAGTGTGCGGTCTGCCACTGCTGTTGTCATGTCGGCCTCCTTAGTAGATCAGTACGTCTATATAACCAGCATTCGTATCAAAACCATCGCAAGGATGGCCCAAGTTCGCTGTGCGCGTATCCGCAAGACTGCGTCAAGGGCTGCGAAGCGGAACCCAGGCACGCGGCACGTGGCGCGGTGCACACGGGGCCCAAGGTGTGGCAGTCCGCGCTGCCGGGCCGCGCCGACTACCCTAGAAAGAGCGACCCCAGCCCGCTTTTTCCCTCCCTGAAGGAGATCGTCACCAGTGGCACCAAGCTCTGATTACACTGCCCGGCACCTGTCTGTGCTGGAGGGCCTCGAAGCCGTCCGCAAGCGCCCCGGCATGTACATCGGCTCCACTGACTCCCGCGGCCTGATGCACTGCCTCTGGGAGATTATCGATAACTCTGTGGACGAGGCACTGGCCGGATTCGGCCACGACATCAAGATCATCCTGCACGCGGACAACTCGGTGGAGATCCACGACGACGGCCGCGGCATCCCCATCGACAAGGAGCCCAAGACGGGACTCACCGGCGTCGAGGTGGTCTTCACCAAGCTCCATGCCGGCGGCAAGTTCGGCGGCGGCTCCTACACCGCTTCCGGCGGCCTGCACGGGGTGGGCGCGTCCGTGGTCAACGCGCTGTCCTCCCGCCTCGACGTTGAGGTGGACCGCGGCGGTAAAACCTACAAGATGTCCTTTCGCCGGGGCGAGCCCGGGCGCTTCAAGGACAGCGGGTCGAAGTCCGATCCGGCTGCCCCGTTCACCCCGTTTGTGGACGACTCAGTGCTCGATGTCGTGGGCAAGGCTAAGCGGGGCATCACGGGAACCAGGATCCGCTACTGGGCGGACCGGCAAATTTTCACCCCTGACGCGAAGTTTTCCTACGACGAGCTTGCTTCCCGGGCCCGGCAGACATCCTTCCTGGTGCCCGGCCTGAAGCTGACGGTCCGCGATGAGCGCAAGGTCCCGGGAACCCCGGGCGAGGCCGGGCCCCATGAAGAGGTTTTCCACCACGACGGCGGCATCTCCGAGTTCGTGGAGTTCCTTGCCGCCGACCCCGCCGTCACCGACGTGTGGCGGCTGCACGGCTCCGGGAAGTTCAAGGAGACGGTTCCCGTGCTGGACGAACGGGGGCACAGCCAGCTCGCCGAGGTGGAGCGCGACTGCGAAGTGGATGTGGCGCTGCGCTGGGGGATCGGGTACGACAGCACGGTCCGCAGCTTCGTTAACATCATCTCCACGCCCAAGGGCGGAACCCACCAGTCCGGCTTTGAGCAGGCACTGGTGAAGACCTTCCGCAAGGCAGTGGAAAACAATGCCCGCAAACTCAAGGCCGGCAACGACAAAATTGAAAAAGACGACATCTTCGCCGGCCTTACGGCCGTCCTGACCGTACGCCTGGCTGAGCCGCAGTTCGAAGGCCAGACCAAAGAGATCCTGGGCACCTCAGCCGTCCGCGCCATCGTGTCCCGGGTGGTGGAGCGTGAGATCACCGCGAAGCTCACCTCTGCCAACCGGAACGACAAAGCACAGTCCGCGCTGCTCCTGGAAAAAATCGTCAGCGAGATGAAATCCCGGATCTCGGCCCGGGTGCACAAGGAAACCCAGCGGCGCAAGAACGCCCTGGAGACCTCCTCGATGCCCACGAAGCTTGCGGACTGCCGCACGGACGACGTCGAACGCTCCGAGCTTTTCATCGTGGAGGGCGATTCGGCGCTGGGGACCGCCAAACTGGCGAGGTCCTCGGATTTCCAGGCCCTGCTGCCCATCCGCGGCAAGATCCTCAACGTGCAAAAGGCATCGGTGGGGGACATGCTTTCGAACGCCGAATGCGCGGCCCTCATCCAGGTGGTGGGCGCCGGATCGGGCCGCAGTTTCGATATCGCCGCCGCGCGCTACGGCAAGGTGATCCTGATGACCGACGCCGATGTGGACGGCGCGCACATCCGCACGCTGCTACTGACCCTCTTCTTCCGCTACATGCGGCCCATGATCGATGACGGGCGCGTGTTTGCCGCCGTCCCGCCGCTGCACCGGGTGGAAGTCATCAACGCCGGCCAGAAGGCCAATGAAATGATCTACACCTACTCGGAGGCCGAGCTCCACGTACTGCTGGCCCGGCTCGCCAAGGAGGGCAAGCGGTACAAGGAACCCATCCAGCGCTACAAGGGGCTGGGCGAAATGGACGCTGAACAGCTGGCCGAGACCACCATGGACCCACGCCACCGCACCCTGCGGAAGGTGGGGATCGAGAACGCAAAGCAGGCGGAGGAGATCTTTGACCTCCTGATGGGCTCGGATGTCTCGCCGCGGAAGGACTTCATCATCGCCGGCGCCTCCAGCCTTGACCGGGAGCGCATCGACGCCTGACCCCGGGAAGCCAGGCAGGAAATACGACGGCGGCGCGTCAGCCGAGCAAACCCGGCACCACGAGCAGTGCGGTGGGCAGTGCCAGCAGGAGGACGCAGCCGGCGAGCACCAGGCTGCGGACCGGGGAGGACAGCTGGGGCTGCGGGGAGAGCAGCCGGCTGACACGCGAGGCAGTGGTGCGGGCCGAATCCGAGCCGGACGCGGACTCGATACCGGCAAGGGCCAGACTCGGGGCTCCGGAGTGAAGTTCGGCGTCACGGGCAGCCCCCGCCGAGCCGCTGGCCACAATCGCGATTGCCTTGATGAGCGTGGCCTTGCTCTCGGTCTTGAGTGCGACGTCATCTGCCAGCATTTCGATCAGGGAGTTGACGGACTCCTGGGCGAGCCGGGTGGTGGGCAGCCAGGGCAGTGCCTGGCGCCAGGCGGCGAAGGCCCACAGCAGCAGGTGGTGCCGCTGGCTCAGGTGCGCGTTCTCATGGATCAGGACTGCCCGGAGTTCGGCCGGTTCGAGGGCTGCCATCAGGCCGTCGGAGAGCACAGTCACCGAGCGCGCGCCGCCGGGGAGGCAATAGGCCACGGGCGAATCGTGGCTGATGACCAGCGTCCCGGCTCCCTCCGCGGACGGTGAGGCCAGGAGCGCCAGAAGCTCGCGGTGCCGCCGCCGCTGGCGCTCTATCTTGTAATAAGTCAGCAGGAGGGTGAATACCAGGTGGGCCGTCAGCAGGGCCGCGGCGGACAGTGCGAAGATGTGCCAAAAGCCCAGCGCGGTGGTGGGAGCATTAAAAAGTACCATCCCCGCAAGAGCCCGGAGGCCGGCGAGGAGATTGTCACCAATGGGCTCCAGGCCGTATACCAGCATTGCCCCGATCATGGACAGCCCGCCGGCCAGTGCAATGGCCTGCCAGAGCAGCATGGCCGTGAAAGGGCTGCGCGCGGGCCACTGCGCCCTTGACAGGAGGATAGGCACCGGCCATGCCAGGACTATCGCAAGGACCGCCAGCAGGTATGAGGCCCAGAACATGGTCCGTTAGATGTGGCCAAGCAGTTTGCGCAGAGTTTCGGCTTCACCTTCGGAAACGGATCCGATAAAACGGGCCAGCACGGCCTCGCGGTCCGGAGCTGACCCCAGAACCTCGTGCATCAGCTCAGCGGTATGCTCCTCGCGGCTGGACACTGCCTGGTAGCGGTGCGGGCGGGTGCCGCGTTCGCGTTCCACCAGGCCCTTTTTCTCCAGCCGGGACAGCACGGTAAGGACGGTGGTGACGGCAAGTTCCTTGCCTTCGTGCCCGGCTGCCCCGCCCTGGCCGGCCGAGGTCTGCGCAAGCCGGTCCCGCAAGGTGTTCGCGGTGGCTGCTTCATGGCCCGCCCAGAGCAGGTCCATCACTGCCCGTTCCAGTTCACCAAGACTAGCCATTGCATTTTTCCTTTGTTTCCCCGCACCGCAGCCGCAGAGGCAGCGCAGTGACTCATGCGTGTGTTTCACCTATAGGAACCAATTTACCCCTATTCCCCGTCACTTTCTACATTGGGTAGAACAGCCATCACCGTGGGCGCCAAAAGCGTGAGCCATCGATGAGACGGCGCGTTTTACACTCCCTGCGGCGCTGTTCTACACTTTGTAGAAGTTAGACTTTCTACAGCACGTAGAAAACCTGCATCGGCTGACAGTAGGGACCGCCTTGGACGCTTTGGACGCTCTGGAAATCGCACGGTGGCAATTCGGCATCACCACCGTCTACCACTTCATGATGGTCCCGCTGACCATCGGCCTGGGGCTGGTGGTGGCCGTAATGCAGACTGCCTGGCACCGGACAGGGAAGCCCGAGTATCTCCGGATGACCAAGTTCTGGGGCAAGCTCTTCCTGATCAACTTCATCATGGGTGTGGCCACCGGCATCGTCCAGGAGTTCCAGTTCGGAATGGCCTGGAGCGAATACAGCCGCTTCGTCGGCGATGTCTTCGGGGCTCCGCTGGCACTCGAGGCGCTCCTGGCCTTCTTTGTTGAGTCAACGTTCCTGGGCCTGTGGATCTTCGGCTGGAAGCAGTTGAAGCCGGCCGTCCACCTGGCGTGCCTCTGGATTGCCGTCATAGGCTCCGTGTTCTCCGCATATTTCATCATCGTGGCCAACAGCTGGATGCAGCACCCGGTAGGTGTTGAAATGATTGATGGCCGGCCTGTCATGACAGACGCCTGGGCGGTCTTCACCAACAACACCGCACTGGTGGCAGTTCCGCACACGCTGTTCGGCGCACTCGCCGTCGCCGGCGGTTTCCTGCTCGGCATCGCGTGGTACCACCTGTGGCGCAGGCGTCGCGACGGCGTGGACACCGTCGGTGCCGACGGCAAGGTCATCGCCGGCGAAGCCCAGGACATTCCCGGCCGGGACAAGGACGACCACAAAGTCTGGATCCGGTCCCTGCGCATCGGCGCGGTGGTAGCCATGATCTCCTTCGCCGGAACCGCCCTCACCGGTGACCTCCAGGGCAAGCTGATGTTCGAGCAGCAGCCCATGAAAATGGCGGCCGCAGAAGCAGCCTGCCACGACGGCACCGGCTTCTCGGTGTTGAGCATCGGCAACCTCGGCTCGCAGAACTGTGACGACATCGTGGCCCTGATCGAGGTGCCCGGCATCCTCTCCTACCTGGCCAAAGGCGACTTCACCACCGAAGTCCAGGGCGTCAACAGCCTCCTGCCCCAGTACAAGGAGGCCTACGGCACCCACCTGCCGGACAACCCCATCTACGGCGAACGCGCCGGCCAGGAAATCGACTACCTCCCCGTCATGGAGGTCACCTACTGGGGCTTCCGCATGATGATCGGTTTCGGCGGGATCGCCGCCCTGGCGGCCCTGGTGGCACTATGGCTGACCCGGAACGGAACCGTGCCCGAGTCCAGGTGGCTCATGCGCCTGGCCGTCTTCGGAATCCTGGCCCCGTTCGGTGCCAACGCCGCCGGCTGGATCTTCACCGAAATGGGCCGCCAGCCCTTTGTGGTGGCCCCCAACCCCGACCCCAGCGGCATCGACCAGGTGTTCATGTTCACCGCCGCCGCGGTGTCACCCGGAGTCACCGCCGGGGAGCTGCTGGCCTCACTCGTCACCCTGGCAGCCATCTACGGGGTACTGCTCGTAGTGGAAGTGAAACTGCTGGTCAAGTACATCGGGGGCGGCGTGGTGTCCGCCATGCCGGAACTGGTGCACGCCCCCGTCGATGAAAACGAGGATGCCACCCCGGGCCAGGGAGGCCAAGGCAGCGGAAAACCCGCCGACGACGTCCTCGCCTTCGCCTATTAGTCCGCGCCCGCCAACGAAGATCAGAGGAAACGACGAATGGAACTGCTGCCAACCATCTGGTTCATCGCCATCGCGGTGCTGTGGACCGGCTACCTCTTCCTTGAGGGCTTCGACCTGGGCGTCGGGATGCTGATGAAGCTTTTCGCCCGGAACAACACCGAGCGCCGCGTCCTGCTCAACACCGTGGGACCGGTCTGGGACGGCAACGAGGTGTGGCTCCTGACCGCCGGCGGCGCAACCTTTGCCGCCTTCCCGCTCTGGTACGCCTCGCTGTTCTCCGCCCTCTACCTGCCGCTGCTGGTAGTCCTGGCAGCACTGATCTTCCGCGCTGTGGCCTTCGAGTACCGGGGCAAAGTGGACACGGACCAGTGGCGGAACCGGTGGGACTGGGCCATTGCCCTGGGGTCCTTCTTCGCAGCCTTCGGCGTGGGTGCGGCGCTTGCGCTGACCACTACCGGGCTTCCCTTGAACGCCAACGGGGACCGCGAAGGCGGGCCGCTTGCATGGTTCAGCGGCTACGCCGTGCTGGGCGGGCTGGCCGTGGTGGGGTTCTCCCTGGTGCACGCCCTCGCATTCCTGGCATTGAAGACCGACGGCGACGTGCGGCACCGCGCGCGCAAGTGGTTCGTCCGCCTTCTCCCCGCCCTGCTCCTGCCGATTGCGGGCTGGGCGCTCAGCATCCAGTTCCTCGAAGGAAAACTTTGGACCTGGGCACTGGTGCTGCTGGCTGTCGCCGCCGCGGGTGCAGCCTGGGCCGCGGCGCGCAAGGGAAGGGAGGGCAAGGCCTTTATTGCGCTTGGCGCCTTCCTGGCCCTGGGATCGGCCTCCATCTTCGGGGCGGTGTTCCCGGTGGTACTGCCGTCCACGTTGAACGAGGCCTTCGACCTCACCATTTCCAACGCCTCATCCTCTGACTACACTCTGGGCCTTATGAGTGTTGTGGCAGCGTTCGGCCTGCCCCTGGTCATCGCCTACCAGGCCTGGACCTACTGGGTGTTCCGGCGGCGGGTCAGCGCCGCGCATATTCCGGAAGCCCACAGCTTCCTGCCGGCCATCGCCGCCAGGGCCTTCACCACCAAGGGCTGAGATGCGTCCAAGTTTCCCTGCCGGCCCGGCAACCCGCTCCGCCATTTACTGGCTGGGACTCCTGGCAGCCCTCAAGGCGTTGTCGCTGGTCCTGATCGGCCATGCTGTGGCCTCGGCGCTGGCCGGCCTCGCGGCCGGGGACACAGGCTGGGCGGAGCAGATTTCTGTCGGAATGGCCGGCGTGGTGCTGAGGTCCCTCACGGTCTGGGGGCAGGCAGTTGCAGCCCGCCGTGCTGCGCTGGGCATCAAGGAGGAACTCCGGTCCGGACTGCTCGAAAGGGCACTGCGTAACGGCGTCCGGAGCGAGGGACCAGCCGACGGCGGACTGGCGGTCCTGGCCACCCGCGGACTGGATGCCCTGGACAGCTACTACACCCAGTTCCTGCCTGCGCTGGTGAACTGTGCGGCCATCCCGCTCCTGGTGGGGGCGCGCATCCTTTTTGCAGACTGGGTCAGTGCTGTGGTCGTGGTCCTGACCGTTCCGCTGGTGCCGCTCTTTATGGTGCTGATCGGCCGGTACACGGAGGACAGTGTCCGCGAGGCACAGGCCTCCCTTGCCCGGCTCTCCACGCACATGCTGGAACTCGCCAAGGGGCTGCCAGTCCTGGTGGGTCTTGGCCGCGCCACCGCCCAGCGGAAGGCACTCGAAGAAATATCTGAGGAGTACCGGGCCCGGACCATGGGCACGTTGCGGACCGCGTTCCTCTCGGCGCTGGCCCTCGAGCTCATCGCCACCATCTCCGTGGCCGTGGTGGCTGTATTCATCGGCGTCCGCCTGGTCCACGGCGACATGCCCCTGGAGGCCGGCCTGCTGGCCCTGATCCTGGCGCCGGACTGCTACCTTCCGCTGCGCGAACTGGGAACCGCCCACCACGCCAGCGATGACGGCCGGGTGGCGCTCGCCCAAACAACGGCAGTGACCGACGCGCCGGAGCCGCAGCCTCTGCCCGCTGCCAAAGCCGGCCGGCCCGGTGCCCCGATAACCGTCACCGGACTCACCGTGACCTATGACGGAAGATCCCGGCCCGCCGTCGGCCCCCTCACCTTCACCGCGCCCCAGAGCAGGATCACCGCGCTGGACGGGCCCAGCGGCGTCGGCAAAAGCACTGTGCTCGGGGTCCTGGCCGGGACCATCGGCCATGGCGCCGGCACCACCGTCAGTGGCACCCTCACCGGCCTGGACCGCAGCAGGATTGCCTGGGTTCCGCAGCATCCGGTCATGGTGGCGGAGACAGTGCTCGATGAGATCGTGCTCTACCTCGGCGGCGATTCCGGCACGCGAACCACTGAGTCGGGAACCAGTGAGCCGGGAAGCACTGAGCACAGGCGCACGGCAGCGGAAGCTGCCGCCAGGGCCTGTCTGGCCCGCGCTGCAGCCGGACACCTCGCGGCAAAGCACCCCGCGGAGCTAAGCCCGGGGGAGCTGCGCCGCGTGGCCCTGGCCCGCGGTTTGGCGAGGATCGAGGCCGGGGCCACCGTCCTGCTGCTGGATGAACCAACAGCACACCTCGATGACGAGTCCGCAGCATTGGTGGAAGAGGCCATCAGGAAGCTCCGTGGACACGTCACGGTCATCCTGGTGGCCCATGAAGAACGCACCCGGGCGCTGGCGGAACACCTGGTGTCCGTGGGTGGAAACGGCCTGACACATCCGCTCCCCGGCAGCTCGCAGGTTGCCGAACCCGCGGCCGCCTTCGGTCCTGGTGCAGCCCTCTCCAGCCATCCGAAGACGGCCGCAAAAGAGCCGGAGTCGGCAGCCAATGCACACCCTGATGAATGCGGCGGCACAAGTGGCGTCAACGGACCCGGCTCAGCACAACTGCTCGCGGCACTTCTGGCGCCCGTGAAGGGCAAGTTCGCAACGGCAGCACTCGTGGGGACGCTGGCGGCGGTCTTCGCCGTCGCCCTCTCCGGGCTGTCCGGCTGGCTCATCATCCGCGCCAGTGAGCAGCCGCCCATCCTCTACCTGCTGACCGCGATCGTTGGGGTGAGGTTCTTTGGGATCGGCCGGGCAGTGCTTCGTTACTGCGAGCGGCTCCTCCTTCATGACGCCGTGTTCGCGGCACTGACCCGCCTGCGCGGCAGGTTGTGGGAAGCGTTAAGCCGGCGCGCACTGCCGCTCCGCCGGCTCCTGCAGGGCGGCAACGTCCTGGGAACGGTGATCGACGACGTCGACACCGTCCGCGATCTCCTTCCGCGGGTTGTCCTGCCGCCTGTCACAGCATTCGCGGTTGCCGCCCTGGCTTTGGTGCCCACCTCGCTGCTGGTCCCGGCGGCGCTTCCTGCCGTGATCGCAGCCGGCCTCACCGGCCTCCTGCTCGCCCCGGCAGTAGCACTCTGGGGCGACCGCAAGTCCGCCGCTGCCGAGCAGTTCCTCCGGTCCGGAGTCCTGCGCCGTGTTTCGGCAGCCCTGGACGCCCGCGCCGAACTCTTTGCCAACGGGGTGTCTGCCCGCGTTATGGACGTGTTGCGGGACCAGGACCGCCAGGCCACAAAAGCCTCCCAGCGCTCTGCCTGGGCTGACGGGTTGGGCCAGGCCCTCACCACCGCAGCCTGCGGAGCTGCGGCCCTGGCAGCTGCCTTGCTGGCTGGCCCCGCCGTGCTGGCCGGCCAGCTCGCGCCGGCGACGGCGGCCGTGGTGGTCCTGCTGCTCCTTGCACTGGTGGAACCCTTCGCAGCGATGACGACGGCGGTGCGGCAGTTCCCCGCGCTGCAGGCCGTGATGCAGCGCGTCAGCGAGTCCGGGGCCCTGGACGAGAATGTCCGGGATGGTTCCGGCAGGGGACTTGGTGACGGTTTGCAAGCCGTGCCTGCTCGTCTTAACGGGGTTCCCGGCGTCGAACTGGCAGGGCTTGCCGCTGCCTGGCCCGGGGGTGCCCCGGTGTTTTCCGGGCTGGACGCCGTGGCGAAGCCCGGGCAGTGGCTGGCCGTTACGGGACCCTCAGGGTCGGGGAAGTCCACGCTGCTCTCGGTCCTGCTTGGCTTCCTGCCGGTTGCGGCGGGCCGGATCGGCGTGAGCGGCCGGGCGGCGTGGTGCCCTCAGGAAGCGCACCTGTTCGATTCAACCATCCGCGGGAACCTGCTGCTGGGCCGGCCTTCCTCTGACACCGGAAGCCCCGAAACAATCAGCGACGACACCATGCTGGCCGCGCTTGCGTCAGTGGGCCTGACCGGCTTACTGGAGCGGCTTCCCGCGGGCCTGGACACCCGGATTGGCCCCGGTGGCGCGTTCCTCAGCGGCGGGGAGCGTCAGCGGCTGGCAGTGGCCCGCACGCTCATGACCGGGGCCGAGGTGATCCTTTTGGACGAGCCGACGGCCCATCTGGACGCGGAATCGGCCCGGGCCATGCTGGCGGACCTGCGGCAGGGCTTGCGCAGCCGTACGGTGGTGCTGGTGACACATAACCCTGCCGACATCAGGCCAGAGGATGCCCGGCTAGTGCTCGCCACCGGTTCAGGACAGCCGTCCCGGGAGCACGGGCAGGACCTGGCGGCGTCGTTTCCGGGGAATCAGCCGTCCACGTCGTGAAGGTGGTGCATCAGGTCATGGAGGAAGTACTGGGACAGTGTCAGGACGGTGAACTCGGAGCCGTTGCTGCGCAGCCCCTTGCGCCCCCATTGCGGCTCGCGGACCGCGGCGAAGGACTCCGCCGCCTGCTTGCCTTCCGCCGCCAGTTCTGCGCTGACAACCGCGGGGTCGGCGTTGGCGTAGTCCTTGTCAACGGCGGTCTGGTCCTGGTCCCAGTTGTCGAACCGGGCGTCCTCTGAATCGAGCATGAGGTTCAGGCGCTGGTCAAAAAGGCTGAAGACGTCGCGGACATGGCAGGCGTATTCCAGGGCGGACCAGGTGTGGTCGTCCGGGCGCTCGGCAGCATCAGGACGCCGGAGCACCGCACGCCAGCGGGGGAGCATGCTGTCGATACTGCCCGGGACTGTTGACGGCGTCACGGTGGAGGCGTCGAAGGAGCATTCCGGGCACGGACGGGTCAGGACCCAGGTCCAGTCCTTTTCATCAGGAACGATAGGCATGGCAGCAGTCTAAGCGGGATCAGTCCAGGCCATGGCAGGGCCCACCACTTCCACCGGCTGGGACAGCGGCACGCCGGAACCGTCACGCCGGCCGTGCTCCTGGGGGAGGGACCGTGCCACCCCGGCCGCAGAGGATGCCTTCGCCGGGCCGTGGCCGGCCCACGCCAGCAGCAGGGTGTCCTCGCCCTTCAGGAACCGGTGTGCCCGGACTCCGGCGGTCGCCCGTCCCTTCGCCGGGTACTCCGAGAACGCCGTCACCTTGGCCGTGCCAGGTGCCGTGCCGGGCAGGGCGCCGGTGGTACCGGCAATGGTCACCACCACTGCGGCCTCATCCTTGGGCTGGACAGCGCCGAAGAACAGCACGCGGTCACCGGCAGCAAGCTTGATCCCTGCCATGCCGCCGGCAGTGCGTCCCTGCGGCCGCACCACTGCAGCGCCGAACTTCAACAGCTGGGCCTGGCTGGTCAGGAACACCAGTTCGGCATCGTCCGCTCCGGCGGGGGCTACTCCCACCACGAAGTCCTTGTCCTTGAGCGCGATGACTTCCCAGTCCTCCCGGTTCAGGGGGTAGTCCGGCTGCACCCGCTTCACCACGCCCTGGGCCGTGCCAATGGCCAGCACCTCGTCCAGCGGAGCGAATGCCACCAGGGTTTCGCCCTTCAGCAGGGTGATGAAGTCCTTGGCCGGAACCCCGCCGGCGAGGTTGGGCAGGCCCGAGACGGGCGGCAGGACCGGCATGTCCATCACCTGCAGGCGGAGCATGCGCCCCTGGGAGGTGACAGCGGCGATCTCGCCCCTCGCGGAGGTCTTGACGACGGAGGTGTACACGTCATGCTTGGTCCTCGGCCCGGCCTCAGCCAGTGGTTCCCGGTTGGTGGTGCGCGCTATCTGCCCGGATGCGGTGACGATGGCCCAACAGGGGTCGTCGGCGATTTCCAGCGCCAGCGGGGCCGCCTTGCCTTTCTTTCCGTTGCTCAGGGCGAGGTCGGCGGCGACGGTGGGGGACACGGCTTCGGATTCGAGCAGCAGGGTCCTGCGGGGCGTGCCGTGCTCTTCAGCAATGGCGCCCAGTTCGTCGGACACAAGGGTGCGCAGCCGCTCCTCGGAGCCAAGGATCGCCTCCAGCTCCGCAATTTCGCGGCGCAGCTCGTCCTGTTCCTTCTCCAGTTCAATCCGCGAGTACTTGGTCAGCTGGCGGAGCCGCAGCTCCAGGATGTAGTTCGCCTGGATTTCGGTGAGGTCGTATATGGACATCAGCCGGGCCCGGGCGGCCGCGGCTTCATCCGACGACCGGATGATCTGGATGACCTCGTCGATGTCCACGATGGCGATGAGGAGGCCCTCCACCAGGTGCAGGCGGTCCTTTTTCTTCCCCAGCCGGAAAACGGTCCGGCGGCGCACCACGTCAATCCGGTGGTCCACGTACACGGTCAGCAGCTGCACCAGGCCCAGGGTTTGGGGCTGGCCGTCCACCAGGGTGACGTTGTTGATGCCGAAGGAGTCTTCCATCGGGGAGTAGCGGTAGAGCTGCTGGAGCACGGCGTTGGGGTTGAAGCCGTTCTTGAGTTCGATGACCAGGCGCAGGCCGTGCTTGCGGTCGGTCAGGTCGACGATGTCGCTGATGCCTGTCAGTTTCTTGGCGTTGACGGCGTCCTTGATCTTCTCGATGACCTTTTCCGGGCCCACCATGTAGGGCAGTTCAGTGACCACCAAACCGGTCCGGCGGGCGGAAAGCTGCTCGACTTCCACCTTTGCGCGGGTCTTGAAGGACCCGCGGCCGGTGGCGTACGCATCGCGGATTCCGTCCAGTCCCACAATCCGCCCGCCGCTGGGCAGGTCCGGCCCGGGAACGAAGCGCATGATGTCGTCCAGCGTTGCGTCCGGGTTGGCGATCAGGTGCCGGGCAGCGGAGATGACCTCCACCAGGTTGTGCGGGGCCATGTTGGTGGCCATCCCGACGGCGATGCCGGTGGCGCCGTTGACCAGCAGGTTGGGGAACGCCGCCGGCAGGACCTCCGGCTGGGTCAGCTGGTTGTCGTAGTTGGGGACAAAGTCCACCACGTCTTCATCGAGATGGTTGGTGAGGGTGAGCGCAGCGGCCGCCAGGCGGGCCTCCGTGTACCGCGGTGCCGCAGGGCCGTCGTCGAGCGAGCCAAAGTTTCCGTGCCCGTCGATCAGCGGCAGCCGCAGCGAAAAGTCCTGGGCCATGCGCACCATGGCGTCGTAGATGGCGGTGTCGCCGTGCGGGTGCAGCTTGCCCATCACTTCGCCAACCACGCGCGCGCTTTTGACGTGGCCGCGGTCCGGCCGCAGGCCCATGTCGCTCATCATGTAGAGGATGCGCCGCTGCACGGGCTTGAGTCCGTCCCTGGCGTCCGGAAGTGCACGGGAGTAGATCACCGAGTACGCGTACTCCAGGAAGGAGCCTTCCATCTCGGAGGTGACATCGATATCCACGATGTTCTCCGTGTAGGGGGAGCTGTCAGCCACAGCGGGGGCGGTACTTTGGCGGCGGGCCATGGGGTTGGTAAATCCTTCTGGGTACTGTGCAATCGGTCTATTGTGCGCAAGCTGCGGTGCTGCGGGAGTTTTTGGCTAGGCTAAGCCTATGGTGGATCAGCCCGGGGACGGCGAATATCCGGAACATTGGGAAGCCGATGTCGTACTGCGCGACGGCGGGACAGCGCACCTGAGGCCCATCCACCCCTCGGATGCGGACGCTGTCCAGGCCTTCCACATCGGGCAGTCGCAGGATTCAATTTACATGCGCTTCTTCGCCTTCAAAGCCAGGCTGTCCAGCAAGGAGCTCAAGCGCTTCACTGAGGTTGACTACAAGGACCGGGTGGCCTTTGTCATCACCATCCGCGGCGAGATCGTGGGCATCGGCCGCTATGACCGGCTCGATGACCCTACCGAAGCGGAGGTGGCGTTCAACATTGCCGACTCCCACCAGGGCAGGGGGATCGGCTCCATCCTGCTGGAACACCTTGCCGCCGCAGCGCACGAAAACGGGATCCGGCGCTTTAGTGCCGAGGTGCTGCCGGAAAACCGCAAGATGTTGAAGGTTTTCTCCGAGGCCGGCTACGACGTCCGGCGGCACTTCGATGACGGCGTCGTCAGCCTCGAGTTCAACATCGACCCCACCGAGAAGTCCCGTGCGGTGATGGAGTCCCGGGAGCACCGCGCCGAGGCGAGGAGCGTGCGGGACCTGCTGACGCCGTCGTCCATTGCCGTGATTGGCGCCAGCCGCAAATGGGGGACAGTGGGCTACCAGCTCCTGGAGCACATTATTGAAGGCGGCTTCCGCGGCCCCATCTACGCCATCAACCCTGAAGCGCTGGAACTGGCCGGCATGCTGTCCTTCGGCAAACTGTCCGAGGTCCCCGACCCTGTCCAGCTGGCCGTCGTCGCCGTGCCCTACGAGGAAGTCCCTGCCGTAGTGGCGGACTGTGCCGCAGCCGGCGTCAGGGGACTGGTGGTCGCCTCGGCAGGCTTCGCGGACGACGGCGAACGCGGCCTGTTGCGCCAGCGGGACCTTGTCCGCCAGGCCCGGGCGAGCGGCATGCGGGTTATCGGACCGGCGTCCCTGGGGATCGTCAACACCAATCCCGAGGTGTCGCTGAACGCTTCGATGGCGCCCACCCTGCCCCAGCGCGGCGGGCTCGGCCTGTTCAGCCAGTCCGCCGCCATCGGTGTCTCCCTGTATGCCGCCTCCAGCCGGCGGCGGCTGGGCCTGTCCACGTTCCTGTCGGCCGGGAACCGGGCCGACGTCTCGGGCAACGACATGATGCAGTACTGGGAGGACGACCCGGAGACTACCGCCGTCGGGCTCTACCTTGAATCCATCGGCAATCCGCGCAAGTTCTCCCGGCTGGCCCGCCGGCTGGCCCGCATCAAACCCGTGATCGTGGCCAAGTCCGACGCCATGGGGCTGCGGCTGCCGCCCGGGCACGCTGTCCGCACCACCCAGGCACCCTCCGGGGCGCTGGATGCAATGCTGCGCCAGTCCGGCGTTATCCGGGTGGAAACCATCGAGCAGCTGGTGGACGTCGCCCAGGTGGTCTCGGGCCAGCCGCTTCCCGCCGGCCCGGGACTTGCCATCTTCAGCAACTCGCAGGCACTGGGCAAAGTGGTGGCGGACAGCGCCACGTCCCAGGGACTCGCCGTCGAACAGCTGGTCACCGGAGTGGACCTCGACGCCGGCCAGTCAGTTGCCCTTCCCGCCCTGCGGGCCAGCCTGCTCAAGACGCTGGGGTCCGACGCTGTCCACTCGGCTGTTGCGGCCCTGCTTCCGGCACGCGGGCTGACGGTGGACAGCATCGCAGAAGTCCTGGCTGAATGCTCGGCTGCTACCGGAAAGCCGGTCGTCGCTGCCTTTACCGGCATCCTTGACCCTTCCATCTCCGTTGAGGGGATGCTGGGGTCCCCGGAGTGCGGGGTGCCCAGTTTCTCCAATCCCGGTGCCGCTGTTGCCGCGCTCGCCGCCGTGGTGCGCTACTCCGAATGGGTCTCCCGCGACCAGGGTCATTTTGTGGAACCTGAAGGCTGCAATCCGGAGCTTGCCCGGGCGGAACTTGAAGCCCTGCTTCAGGATGTCAAAGGCGAACAGCTGAAAAAGCTGGATCCTGCCGCCGCGGCGTCGCTGCTGGGCCACTACGGGATTAGGGTTCTGCCGTCCGTGGGCTTTGATAACCCTGACCAGGCGGTTAAAGCTGCCGACTCCCTCGGCTGGCCGGTGGTGCTCAAGACCACCGATCCCGCCCTCCGGCACCGCCTTGACCTCGGCGGCGTGCGGCTGGACATCCAGGACGCCGAATCGCTTCGGCTGAACGTGCAGCAGATGCGGCGCGTGCTTTCGAACTACGGCAACCCGGCACTGGAGGTGCAGAGCATGGCTCCGGTCGGCCAGGCCTGCACCTTCAGGGCTATTGAGGATCCGCTGCTCGGGCCGGTTATCTCCTTCGGGCTTGCCGGAGACGCCGTGAACCTGCTGGATGACTGGTCCCACCGGGTGCCGCCGCTGTCCGCTGCCGACGTCGACGACTTCATCCGGGGGCCCCGCGCAGCCCAAAAGCTGTTCGGATACCAGGGGCTGCCCGCCGTGGATGTCGAAGCCCTTGAAGATTTGGCCGGCCGGTTCGCCTGGCTCAAGGACAACCACCCCGAGATCGCCCTGGTGGAGCTCAACCCGGTGCTGTGCGGCACGTCGGGAGCCACCACCCTCGCCGCGGACGTTCGGATCGGCAACGCCGCCAAGCGGACGGACAGCGCGCGCAGGGCCATGTTGGGCTGAGGCGGTTAGCAAGTGACCGGCCGATCTGTGAAAATGGGGGAATGAGCTCTCAGCCTCCCGCCTCGGCGCCAGAAACGCCCGGCAATGAAACCACGGCACTGCGTCACCACAGCTCACACAACCACAGCGCGCAGGGCCAGAGCCTCGATGGTGCGCTCCAGAAGGCAGGCTTTTACCCCCTTCTCGTGGCCGATGTGGTGGACGACGCCCTGGACGGCCGCGACTGTGTTGCCCACCTGGTGCACCTGGAAACCCACTTCGACCGCGCCGAGGTCCGCCGCCACATCACGGTGCTCGTCCTTACTGCAGACATGCTGGTCATTACACATGTGGACGACCAGCAGCTGGACGAGGCAGGCGAGCAGATCGTGGCCCAGATTTCCACTGAGTCCGTCCCTGTGGCGCAGATCCGGTCCGTGGTGCTCAGCTACATGTACGCACAGCCGCAGGACTACAAGCCATCGGATCCTGTCCGTGAACTAACGCTCTCCATCGCCTGGTCGGGCGGGCAACGGCTGGACATGGGTCCGGCGAGCTGCGGCGACCCGCAGTGCGAAGCTGACCACGGCTACAGCGGAACCATCGCCCAGGAGGACATCGTCCTGCGTATCAGCGCGGAGGCGGACGGCCTGCAGGCAGTCCAGGACGCCAAGCTCTTTGCCCGCGCGCTCCGGGCCGTCAACACCGGTTCCCCGGCTCCGCAGGCACACGTCCAATCTTTGCCGCCGCGGCCGCGTGCCGGGGTATTCGGGAACCGCCTCAGCCGCGGGCACCAGCCGCGCTGATGCCGGAAGACCGCCACCCGAACCATGCTGTTTCCGCCCGGCCCCGCAGCCAGGTTGTCCTGCCGTCCGCTCCCGCCTACGGGCAGCGCTCGGTCGCGGAGGTGCTCACCAGCGCCGCGGCGAGCCTGGGCGTGGAGGGGTTCGCGAACACCCTTGGCCTGCCGGCGGCATCACGTGTCTGCGTGGTGCTGGCGGACGGGCTCGGCCGGAACCTCCTGAAGCAAAAATCGGCCCACACACCCTTCCTGCGCTCCGTTATCCAGGCAGGGCAGGGTGAGGTCCCTGTCTGGCTGGATTCCGCGTTTCCTTCCACCACCGCAGCTGCCCTGTCCAGTTTCGGCACCGGCCTGGCGCCCGGCCAGCACGGCATGGTGGGCTATGACGTGCTCGACCCGGAGCAGGACAAGGTAGTCAACCTGCTCGGGAACTGGGACGCCGGCGTTGATCCCGCGGTATGGCAGCCATTTCCCACCGTGCTGGAACGCGCGGCGGAACACGTGAACGTCACCACGGTGAGCCTGCCCCAGTTCGGCGGTTCCCCCATGACACGGGCTGCACTGCGGGGCGGCAACTTTCTCTCCGCCACAACAGCGCATGCCCGGACGGAGGCCGCGGCCGAAGCGATGTCCGGCGCCGGTCCGTCGCTTATGTACTTTTACCTCAACGAGCTGGACAAGGCCGGGCACCGCTACGGCTGCCAGTCCGAGCAATGGGAGCACCAGCTCGAAGAGCTTGACGCAACCATGAAGCGGCTCAACGCTTCCCTTCCGGCCGGCACCACCATCCTTCTCACCGCCGACCACGGAATGCTGGACGTGCCCGAACAGCGACGCATCGATTTCTCCGCCGACCCCGCGCTGGTGGAAGGGGTGCGGCATACGGCCGGGGAACCCCGGATGGTCCACCTCTACCTTGAGAACGGGGCAGGGGAAGACGTCCGGGAACGGCTGCTCGCAGCATGGCGGGGACGCTTTGGTGATCAGGTGTGGGCCTTCACGCGGGAAGACGCACTGGCAGCGGGCCTCTTCGGCGCGGTCCGTCCCGCCGTCGAGGGCAGGATCGGCGACGTGATGATCGCGGCGCGGGACGCCGTCGCCCTTTACGACACGCGGCGCGTCCGCCCAACCGCTATGGAGGTGGTGGGCCAGCACGGCTCACTCACCAAGGCCGAGCGGGAGGTTCCCCTGCTCTGCTTCAGCGCCGGCGGCAGGAGCCCCCGGCGTGGCTGAACTCGTATTCTTCTCCGGCACCATGGACTGTGGAAAGTCCACCCTCGCCCTGCAGATGGACCACAACCACCGGGCACGGGGACGCGGCGGAGTGCGCTTCAGCCGCAACGACCGGGCAGGGGAATCGCGCATCTCCAGCAGGCTTGGCCTGGAAACAGACGCGGTGGAGGTGCTGGACGGCACTGACTTCTGGGAGGAAGTCATGCGCCGGCGCACACAGGGGCAGCGGGTGGACTACCTGATTTGTGACGAAGCACAGTTCTACACCCCTGAGCAGGTGGAACAGCTGGCAAAAGTCGTGGACGAGATTGACGTGGACGTCTTCGCGTTCGGCATCACCGCCGACTTCCGTACCCGGCTGTTTCCCGGATCCCAGCGGCTCGTTGAACTTGCCGACCGGGTGCAGGTCCTCCAGGTGGAGGCGCTCTGCTGGTGCGGCCGCCGTGCCACCCACAACGCGAGAACGGTCGACGGCGTGATGGTCACCGAAGGTGCGCAGGTAGTGGTGGGCGATGTGGACATGGCGGGAGACTCCACCGCCGTTTTGATTCCCGCGGATCACGTCCCCGTGGTGGGGTACGAGACGCTCTGCCGCCGGCACTACATGCGACGCGTTACCGCGCACGGGGCCGCATTGATGGGCCAGCAGGACCCGCTGCTGCCCTTTGAAATTGATGCGTGCCTGTGGCGCGGCTCAGGCGGAACCGGAGTTACGGAGGCCTGAATTTCGGCGCCTGGCCTGATGCTCCGGGTTCGCAGCCCTCTGCCGCTTGCTGCTCCTTCGTCTCTCTGACGCGCCCGCACAAATGACTCCGGCACCGGTGCCGAACCTCATGGACCGGCTATTGGGCTGGAGTTGGAGCACCTCGCCGGAATACAGTACTGGACCGAGGGGACTACCTGAGCAGTAAGAACCCGCTTGTTAGAGCCGCTTTGTGACGGAAACCCAACACAGGAGCGTTGCCTGCTGCGCTGCTTGGACGCCGTGCGGGCTACCAGTTAATCGCCCCGCGTACCGAAGACTATCTCGTCCCACGAGGGAACGCTGGACCGCTTGGGCCTGCCCGGCTGGCGCTCGGGAGCGCCGGTCTCCGGCAACTGGCCGGTAGTGGGGGAGGCGTCTTCACTGCGTGAGGCTAAGCGCCCGAGGTTCCCGCCCAACAACTCGTTCAGGCCTCCGCCACTGGCGGACCCGCTGTTGGTGCCGCTGTTGGTGAAACCGTCCGAACTGGTGCCGCTGGCGTCCCCATGGCCAGCCTCGGAGGTGCTGCCGGAGGAGCGTTGGGGGGAGGCAACAATGGTGATTTCGCGGGTGTCGGTGCTCACGCCGTCGTGCAGCTTCAGAGTGTCATCCGGGGCGTCCCGGTGCGGCGGAATGAGGCTCAGGCGCGAAAGCATGGAAGGGCGGGCGTCACGCCGGCGGATGAAGGAGCTGCCCTGGGCCGCCTGGTCCTGTGCAGCCGCACCTTGTCCAGCCGGACCGTGTGCAGCGGGCGCCTCCGGTGTGTCTTTCTGAGGCTGGTCGTTGTGCTCTTCTGCGTCAGGGGTCACTTCCGACGGCCGCGGGTGTGCTGCGGGAACGCCGTGGGTCAGCAACAGGGCCAAGGCGTCGTCGGAATTTTCGTCGACGCCCAGACGCTGGCCGCGGCGCGACCGGAGCATGTCAAGGAGTCCGTCTGACTCCTTGCCGTCCGTCTGTCCGGCGTCGGGCCCGGAACCGGGCGAAGGGCGGGCCGAGTCTGCGTCAGCCTCGAAGTCGAATGGACGGTCGGATACCGCCGAGAGCCGGCGCGCCGGTACGGGCCCGTCCAGGGGCTCGAGCTCGCTGAGCTGCTGCGCCCACCTGTTTGCGTTCTGCAGTGACCTCCTGGCCGGGCTGAAAGTCCACAGTGCCGGAGGTTCCTCACCGATGCCGGCCTTCCCGCCCGTGTTGGTTTCGAAACTCGCCTGAACCGTCCACGTTCCGTCCTGGCGCCGCCAGGAATCCCACTCGACGGTAGAGGGGTCAATGCCGTGGGCTGAAAGCCGGTGGGCCACCATGTCCGCCAGCGTGGCTGGGTTGTCGCCGAAGGCCGACCTGTAGATGTCGTGACCGGGCGAAGGTGAAGCTACTTCCACCTTGCGCGCCTGCTGGGCAACATACTCGCGTTCTGCCAGAACGGGTCCTTCATACCGTTCCACCTTGGCCAGCGGCAGGCCGGACAGGTCTGCCACCTCCGCAGCGGTCGCTCCCGCCCGGATTCGGGCCTGGATGTCCCTCGGAGACATGGGAATGGCAGGCCGCTCAGCGGGCGGCCTTGCGGCTGACCTGCTCGCGGTCCTCAGCGCTTCGTCGATCGGCAGCTGGAACATCTCGCCGCCGGCACCGCTCAACAGGAGATGCGCTCCGTCGTCGTGCACGCCTACAAGCCGTAGATCCTGCATACAAATCCTCCACCCTGGCATTACTATCAGTCGGTACTCTGCCACCCGCTGAACCTGTTTTGGCTCAAGGGACAGGGCGCGCCGCGATATTCCGGCCCAACGCCGGGTACTGGGCGGCTGAAGGGCCCCCGTGCGGGCATGCCGCGGCCGGGCACAAAGCCGGGACGTTCGGCGTTATGGAGGGTGATGTCCGCAGGTTTGGGCCAAAGGAAGAGGGTTACAGCGACAATGGCCACCGATTATGATGCGCCGCGCAAGTCCGAGGAAGAGCTCGGGGAGGATTCCATCGAAGAGCTGAAGACCCGGCGGTCAGAAAAACCGGTTGCGGTGGTGGACGAGGACGAAAGCGATCTTGCCGCAGGCTATGAGCTGCCAGGTGCCGACCTTTCCGGCGAAGAGCTCACGGTGCAGGTGATTCCGGCGCAGCAGGACGAGTTCACTTGTTCTTCCTGCTTCCTTGTCCGGCACCGCTCCCAGATTGCACGCGAGAAGGACGGGCGCTTCTACTGCAGGGAGTGTGAGGGCTGAACACGGTCCGGCGCGGGGGCATTTGCGCTGAGCCAGCCTGGCAGGGCAGTTCAGCAGGCAAGGCGGGGTGCAGGCGTCACGACGGCGGGATCCTGCCCGGCCAGGCAGGTTACCTGCGTGACAGGGCGGCGGTGAGTTCCTCCGGGCGCCGCGTGGAGGTCAGCCAGTACGGCGTCTGGTCGGACGGATCGGTAATTCCGATCTTGACCACAGGGTCGATCCAGCCGCGGAAGCAGAGGTAGGCCAGCGCGTTCAAGCGGGTGCCGCGTTCTGCAGTTGCCTCCTCGCCCCGGAACGCCTCGACCTCGCCCACGAACCGGCGCTCGATGCTGGCCCGGCCAACTGTCAAGGAATCCTCGGTAACCGTGATCGCCGGAGTGGACAAAACCAGGAGTACCGCCATGATGGCAAAAAGCACTCCTGCGGCCGTGAAACCCGCTGCTGTGCTGATGGGCGCGAAGACCAGGATCCCGGCTCCTGCCACACCGGCAGCAATGATCCAGATCCACATGTTGGGCCAAAGCTTCTCCCGGTAAATCACCGCGCCCCCGGTGGACGGTCTCTGGGGGACGGGCGCGGGAGAGCTTGATTCGGGCATGAGCCAAGCTTTCCATCTTTGCCCTGCTAATTCATCTTGGGCTGTTTCTTCCTGCGCGGGACTGTTCCCGCCACCGTCACCTCCTCGCCAGGTGCAGCCGCCGGCAGGAGGCCGTCCCTAGGAGCGATTGCCACACGCGGGTTAGAGTGAGTGACTGTGACTGATCATCCCGCCACAGTAGATGCCTTTCCCGTTGAAGCTGCCGCAGCCGGTCCCGCCGCGGCCCCGGGCGCTCCCACCTTGCAGGTTCAGCTGAAGATGCTGGACCAGGACCTTGAAGCCCCGTCCTACGCCCACCCGGGCGACGCCGGGGCCGACCTTCGTGCGCGCGTGGACGTTGTGCTGGAGCCGGGAGAGCGGAAGATGGTTCCCACAGGGGTGGCCATTGCCCTTCCTGAAGGTTTCGTCGCATTGATCCATCCCCGCTCGGGCCTGGCTACAAAGCACGGCCTGACCATTGTGAACGCGCCCGGAACTGTCGATGCGGGCTATCGCGGCGAGATCGCCGTCACCCTCCTGAACACCGACGCCAGGGAGAGTATTGAGCTGCGCCGCGGCGATAGAATTGCCCAGATGGTCATCCAGCGCGTGGAGTACGCGCAGTTCATCCCCGTCAACGAATTGAGCGGATCTGTACGTGGCACAGGAGGTTTCGGCTCTAGCGGCGGCTTCAACGCCCCGGGCGCCTGAACTTTAGCTCTTCCTCAACCCTTCTTCCGTACCGGCGCAGGCATGCCGGACGGCAACAGAGCACGACGGCGGGGCCCCAAGGGCCGGACCGGCAACCAATTAAGGAGATACCCAATGGTCTTTGGGCTCGGCAGGAAAGCCAAGAAGGAACAAGCAGCCGAACCGGAGGAACTGTCCGCTGACGCGGAGACCGCGGAAGAGGCAGCGCCCGTTCCTGGACCTCGCTCGAACGGCCCGTTCGACGAGTCCGAAATCGGCAGCCGTGATGGCTATGTCGATCTGGGTGCGCTCCTGATCACACCCAGCGAGGGACTGCAGCTCCGGCTCGAGGTGGAGGAGGCCACCCAGCGGGTCGTTGCCGTCACCATGGACCTCAACGGCTCCAGCCTGCAGCTCCAGGCCTTCGCAGCCCCCAAGAGCGAGGGGCTCTGGGACGAGATCCGCGAGCAGATCGGCCAGTCCGTGGGAGCCCAGGGCGGGCAGGTTGAGGAAGTCGAAGGCGCTTTCGGCACTGAACTCGTGGCAAAGCTGCCGGCAGGGCTGCCGGATGGCAGCCAGGGCTACCGGGCGGCGCGCTTTATAGGAGTGGACGGTCCCCGGTGGTTCCTCCGGGGCGTTCTCGGTGGAGCCGCTGCACTGGAGCGCCCGGCCGCTGAACCCCTTGAAGCCCTGTTCCGCCAGGTAGTTGTGATCCGCGGAGACAGCCCCATGCCGCCGCGCGACCTGCTGCAGCTCCGGCTGCCGAAGGACGCCACCCCCACGCCGCCACCGGCTGCACCTGCACTTCAGGAACCTGAACGTGGTCCTGAAATCACACAGATTGGCTGATGCCGCAGCCGGGGGAGCTCCGCTGGACGAAAGCGGCGATGTTCCCCTCAGCCGGCTGCCGCTCAAGGGCCGGCTGGTCTGCCGCGGCCGCATCGAATCGGTGACCTACGTACCGGCCGACAGGACTGCAGCCTTCAGCGCCATAGTCTCGGACGCCGACCCCCGGGAATCAGGAGCCGGAACCGCAGCCGGACCCCGAGGGCGGCTCCGTGTGGTGTGGCTCGGACGGCACCGCGTCCCAGGCATCGAGGCCGGCGCCGAAGTCCGGCTCAAAGGAATGGTGTCCCGTGTAGAGGGCATGCCCACCATGTTCAACCCACGCTACGAGATATTGTCCCGCCAGGAGAACGAATGACTGCGTCCACGCCCCGCCCTTCCGGTACCGGCCCGAACAATGCCTCAGGCCCGGACGGTGCTTCGTCGAACGGCCGGGGCAGCCTGGAAAACAGCGCGGACCTTAACGGCGCCGGTGAAGTCAAACTGCCAGGCGCTGCCGGCGATGACGCCACAGGCCAGGCACCGTCCCCGGCAGCGGGCTTCGCTGCCGGCTACGCAGCAAAAGCCGGGCTGCACCGGACCCATGACGGCCGGGTGGATGTGCTGCGCAGCGCCGGCGGGTTCCAGGGCATCGCCGAAAGCATCGTTCCGGGACTGTTGTTCCTCGTGGCCTACACCATCACGCGGGACCTTACGGTGTCCCTTGTGGCCGCGTTGGCTGCCGCGGCCATGTTTACCGTGGTGCGGCTCGTGCAGCGGCGTCCCCTGACGCAGGCACTCGCAGGCGTGGTGGGTGTCGGCATATCCGCCTGGGTGGCCAACACCACCGGAAAAGCCGAAGACTTCTACCTTCCCGGGTTCTTCACCAACGCCGCCTACATCGTAGCCATGGTGATCTCCATTGCGGTCAA
Source organism: Arthrobacter sp. sptzw42 (assembly GCF_059089685.1). Classification (NCBI taxonomy): domain Bacteria; kingdom Bacillati; phylum Actinomycetota; class Actinomycetes; order Micrococcales; family Micrococcaceae; genus Arthrobacter; species Arthrobacter sp. sptzw42. The sequence continues at coordinate 103,385 of NZ_JBNHEX010000006.1, read as the reverse complement.
GTGGCCCGTGGCCGGGCTGCTCTTTGGGTTCATCCGCAATGAGGGCCTGGACTGGCGCAAGGACCCTGCCAGGGTCAAGGCCTACCGGATCGGCACCTGGATCATCGTCGCCGTATTGGTGCTTCGGCTTGTGGTGCAGGTACCCCTGTACCTGATGGGGACGGACGGACTCGCCGCGCTGGCGACCACCCGGCTCATCATGGGTACGCCGCTGTATATCCTTGGCGTCTGGATCGCCTGGCTCGTCACCAAGCCCGCTCCCATTGAGGACGAGGCAGCGGACGGCCCCGCGAAAGGTTGAGCGCGCGGCTTAACCGTCGAACCCGTCGTCGTCCGGGCCTTGCTGCTCCAGGTGCCCCGCATCTTCGCCCGGGCGCGGCTGCGGCTCCGCCGATTCGGGGGAGAGCAGGGCACGCAGCTCGTCCTCGGCGGCGATGGTGGTGACGAAAAAGAGCTCGTCGCCGCCGTCGATGACATCGTCCCGGCTCGGTGTGATCGGCGCGTGATCCCGCAGGATGGCCACCAGGGTGGAATCTTCCGGCCAGCGGATTTCCCCTACGGTTAGGCCAATCACATGTGAATCATGGGGAACAGTGAACTCCACCAGCGAGGACACCCCGGTCTGAAGGGTGAGCAGACGCACGAGGTCGCCGATCTCCACCGCCTCCTCCACCAGCGCTGTCATCAGCTGCGGCGTATTGACGGCAACGTCCACGCCCCAGGAATCGTTGAACATCCAGTCGTTCTTGGGATTGTTTACCCGGCCCACCGTGCGTCCAACGCCAAACTCGGTTTTGGCCAGCAACGACACCACGAGGTTGACTTTGTCGTCACCGGTGGCGGAGACCACCACGTCCGCGTCCTCCACCTTGGCGCCCTGCAGCGTACTGAGCTCGCACGCGTCCCCCACAAGCCAGTGGGCCCCGCGGAGTCCGCTCCGTCCGATAACCTCCGGCTTGAGGTCGATCAGCAGGATTTCATGCTTGTGCGCCAGCAATTCCCTGGCGATGGACGAACCGACGCTGCCGGCACCCACGATCACGACCTTCACTGGAACTCCTTGACGGGGGCTTTGGCCAGGATCTGGGCCACCTGGGCGCTGCGGTCCACCTGCAGCATGGCGTGGACGGTGTCGCCGTCCTGGTAGGCGGTTCCGGCGTCGGGCAACAGTCCTTCACCAAACCGGGTGAGGTACGCAACGCGGACATTGGCCGCCTTTTCGATGCTGCTGATCCGATGGCCCACCCAACCGGCGTCGAGATCCAGCTCGGCGAGCACGAGCCGCCCGGAAGGCTCCCGGAAGTCCCCGGCCAGGTGCTGTTCGGGAAGGATGCGGCGCAGTACCTGGTCGGCGCTCCAGCGCACCGCCGCCACCGTGGGGATTCCAAGGCGCTGGTAAATTTCGGCACGGCCGGGGTCGTAGATCCGGGCAACCACGTGGGGCACATGGAACGTTTCCCTGGCCACCCTGGTGGCCAGGATGTTGGAGTTGTCGCCGCTGGACACCGCGGCGAAGGCATATGCGTCGGCAACCCCTGCCTGCTTCAGGGTGTCGCGGTCAAACCCGACGCCGGTGACCTTGCGTCCGGTGAATCCCTGGCGAAGCCTGCGGAAAGCGCGGTCGTCCTGGTCGATGATGGCCACAGAGTGCCCGGCGTCTTCGAGCGTATGCGCAAGCGTCGCCCCCACCCGGCCACATCCCATGATCACGAAATGCGCCACCAGTATCTCCTCTGTGTGTTTCCCACGGTCCTGCCGCTAGAACTCTACCGTCAGCGCCGGAAGGCAGCTGTCCACGGGCCGTCATGACACAGCCCGGGAATCAGACTAGCTTTGTGGAGTGCTGACAATACTGAACGCTGCCAAGCGCGTGCTCGTAGGCAGGCCGTTCCGAAACGACCGGATGGCGCATACGCTGCTTCCCAAGCGGATCGCACTTCCGGTTTATGCTTCCGATGCCCTCTCATCCGTTGCCTATGCCCCCGACGAGATCCTGCTCACCCTGGCGCTGGCCGGCGTCAGCGCGGTGGCGTTCTCACCATGGGTGGGCCTGGCCGTCATGGTGGTCCTGCTGACGGTTGTCGCTTCCTACCGGCAGAACGTGCACGCCTATCCTTCAGGCGGCGGGGACTACGAAATAGCGGGGGAGAACCTGGGAAAGTACGCCGGCCTCACCGTCGCATCGGCTTTGCTGGTGGACTATGTCCTGACTGTTGCGGTATCGATGTCCTCGGCTGCCTCCTACGTCACCACTGCCATTCCGGCACTGCACGGCCAGCAGGCCGTGATCGCCACCATCGGCGTGGTGGTCCTTGCGCTGGTGAACCTCCGCGGAGTCAAAGAGGCCGGCAGCGTTTTTGCCGTGCCCACCTACATCTTTATGGCCTCAATCCTGGGCATGACGGCGGTGGGCATTTTCCAGGCGGCCACCGGCCAGCTGGGGGAAGCGCCCTCCGCGGCCTTCACCATTGTGCCCGCGCCCGGCTTTGACGAAGGGCTGGTGGGACTCGCCGGCGCCTTTCTTCTCCTGCGCGCCTTCTCCTCCGGTGCCGCCGCACTCACCGGCGTGGAAGCCATCAGCAACGGAGTCCCCAACTTCAAGCCGCCGAAAAGCAAGAACGCGGCGACCACCCTGCTGCTCCTGGGCGTGATCGGAGCGTCCATGCTCGCGGGGATCATCTACCTGGCCAACGCCACCAAGGTGCACATAGTCCTCGATCCCGCCACGGAGTTCCTGCTGAATGGCAGGCCTCTTCCGGAGGGCTACATCCAGACTCCCGCCATCAGCCAGATTGCGCAGACCATTTTCGGTCCGGGATCCATCCCCTTCTACATCGTGGTGGCCGCCACCGGCGTCATCCTGGTGTTTGCCGCGAACACGGCCTTCAACGGCTTTCCGGTGCTGGGGTCCATCCTCGCCCAGGACGGGTACCTTCCGCGCCAGCTGCGCACCAGGGGTGACCGGCTGGCCTTCAGCAACGGCGTCCTTGCCCTCGCTGCCGGGGCCCTGGTGCTCATCCTCGCCTTCAACGCCGATGTCACCAGGCTCATCCAGCTGTACATCGTGGGCGTATTCATCTCCTTCACTGCCAGCCAGCTCGGGATGATCCGGCACTGGGGCCGGCAGCTGAAGCTGGCGAAAGACAAAGGCGTCCGACGCCGGATGGCCAGGTCCCGGGCCATCAACAGCGTCGGTTTCGGCATGACCGCCCTGGTCCTGGTCATTGTCCTGATCACCAAGTTCGAGCAGGGCGCCTGGATCGCCCTGCTCGCCATGTTCGTTCTCTTCCTGATCATGTGGAGCATCAGGGCGCACTACGACAACGTGGCCAGGGAGCTGGCAGTGGACGAAGACTCCTCCCCGCGCGCCCTGCCCACCCGGGTGCACGCCGTGCTGCTGGTGTCCCATGTGCGCAAACCCGTCCTCCGGGCCCTCGCCTACGCCAGGGCTTCCCGGCCATCAAGGCTGGACGCAGTGACGGTGGACATCGACCCCGAAGAAACCGCCGGGACAGTGGCTGACTGGGAAAAGCTCGAGATTCCCGTGCCGCTGACCGTGCTGGCCAGCCCCTACCGTGAGACCGTCACCCCCATCATGGAGTACGTCAAGCAGATGCGGCGTGACTCGCCGCGGGACCTGATCGTCGTCTACATCCCCGAATACGTTGTGGGTAAGTGGTGGGAGCAGCTGGTCCACAACCAGACCGCCCTGCGCATCAAGACACGGCTCCACTTCGAGCCCGGCGTCATGGTGGCCAGCGTTCCCTGGCAGCTCAAATCATCCGAAGAAGCAAAGAACCTGCAGGACATTCAATGACAACAAAGACCCAAACCCAGGCGGAACTGACCGGAGAAACCGGCAGGGAAGTAGTGCTCGACGTCGGGCCTGTCGCCCACGGCGGGCACTGCGTCGCAAGGCACGAAGGACGCGTCATTTTTGTGCGGCACGCCATCCCGGGCGAGAAAGTGCGGGCGCGGCTGACGGACGCCGGTGAAAAAGCCAAGTTCTGGCGCGCCGACGTAGTCGAGATCCTTGAAGGCTCGCCGGACCGGGTGGACCATTTCTGGCACCCTGCGGATTCGCTCCGCGCCTGGCGCCGCGGGCACCCGCCGGTCGGCGGCGCTGAGTTCGGCCACATCACCCTGGCCCGCCAGCGCAGCCTCAAGGCAGAGGTCCTCTCGGAACAGCTCAACCGGCTGGCCGGCGTCGGGCAGCTCCCGGACGGCTGGGGCACCGTGGAAGCGGTGGGCGGCAGCCCATCCGCGCCCGGGGCAGGGGGCGGGGCAGCGCCCGACGGCGCGGACGGCCTCCGCTGGCGCACGCGCGCAAGTTTCTCGGTCACCCCCGGCGGCAAGCTCGGAATGCATGCCCACCGCTCGGCAGAGATCGTCCCCATCCAGGAGATGCCGCTGGCCACTGACGCCATCAATAACCTGCGCCTGTGGGACATGGACCTGCAGGGTGTTGACCGTGTTGAGGTGGCTGCTCCGGCGAATGGTTCCCGCCCCCTGGTGCTGCTGGCTCCTGCCGCTGGAACCAAGCCCAAGCGTCTTGCCGCCATTGCGGCAGCCCTTCCCGCTGACGTCTCCGTTGCAGCCTTCGATCCCATTACCGAGGACGTCCAGCAGTTGCGCGGCAGGCTGTGGGTGCAGGAATCCGCCGCCGGGCACGAGTACCGCGTCACCGGTGCCGGGTTTTGGCAGATACACCGCGACGCGCCCGGGACGCTTGTGGGGGCAGTCACAGAATTCCTGCAGGGCGGCGGCTTCCTTCACCCAGGCGCTGTAGTGGCGGACCTGTACGCCGGAGCCGGCCTTTTCACTGCCGTCCTTGCCGACGCCGTGGGCGCTACGGGGTCGGTCCTCTCGGTGGAAGGCGCCCCGGGGACCAGCCGGGACGCGCGCAAGAACCTGCACGCAGCGCCCCAGGTGGAAATCGTCCAGGGCCGCGTCGAGCGGGTCCTGCGCCAGAAACCGCGGGACTTCGACGCCTTGATCCTCGATCCGCCCCGGGCCGGCGCCGGAAAGGCAGTGGTGGGCCAGCTTGTTGCAGCCCGCCCGCGCGCCATTGCCTACGTGTCCTGCGATCCGGCGTCGTTCGCCCGCGACGTGGGGTACTTCCGCCAGGCGGGCTGGGAGCTGGCCGGCCTTCGGGCCTTCGACCTCTACCCCCACACCCACCACCTGGAGACGGTGGCGCTGCTGGCCCCGGGTCCCTGATGCCGCAACTGGTATCGACTACTATGGCGGTAGTAGTCCCACGTCGCGCTCCGTAATCACGGCCGGCCGTGTGCAATTTTCGGGCCCTGCACTAATTAGGGCTCCCTAACTAGCAGGCGGTCAACCGCGCGACAAAGATGAAACTGTTGCGAGAGGAGTCCTGCGATGAGCACTGTGGACAGCTTCGGTTCAAAAGGCAAACTTAATGTAGCCGGAACCGATTATGAAATTTTCCGGTTGAACTCCGTTGAAGGTGCAGAAAACCTTCCGTTCAGCCTCAAGGTATTGCTTGAAAACCTGTTGAGGACCGAGGACGGCGCGAACATCACTGCCGATCACGTCCGCGCCTTGGCAGGCTGGGATCCCAACGCCCAGCCCGATACAGAAATCCAGTTCACGCCTGCACGCGTGATCATGCAGGACTTCACCGGCGTTCCCTGCGTGGTTGACCTGGCGACGATGCGTGAAGCAGTCAAGGAACTGGGCGGTGACCCCAAGCGGGTGAACCCCCTGGCACCTGCCGAAATGGTCATCGACCACTCGGTCCAGATCGACGCCTTCGGCAACTCCGGCGCACTGGAGCGCAACATGGAGATCGAATACCAGCGCAACGGGGAGCGTTACCAGTTCCTGCGCTGGGGCCAGACCGCCTTTGACGACTTCAAGGTGGTTCCTCCCGGAACCGGCATCGTGCACCAGGTCAACATCGAGTACCTGGCCCGCACCGTGATGACCCGCGAAGTTGACGGCGCCCTGCGCGCCTACCCCGACACCTGCGTCGGCACTGACTCGCACACCACCATGGTCAACGGCCTGGGCGTCCTCGGCTGGGGCGTCGGCGGCATCGAAGCCGAGGCTGCCATGCTGGGCCAGCCCGTGTCCATGCTGATCCCGCGCGTTGTGGGCTTCAAGCTGACCGGTTCCATTCCGGCCGGTGCCACCGCGACGGACGTTGTTCTCACCATCACTGAACAGCTCCGCAAGCACGGTGTTGTGGGCAAGTTCGTGGAGTTCTACGGGGAAGGCGTGGCCGCTGTGCCGCTCGCCAACCGCGCCACCATCGGCAACATGAGCCCGGAATTCGGTTCCACGGCTGCCATGTTCCCGATCGACGACGTCACCCTGGATTACCTGCGCCTCACCGGCCGCTCGGAGCAGAACGTCGCCCTCGTTGAGGCATACGCGAAGGAACAGGGCCTGTGGCACGATCCTTCCCGCGAGATCAAGTTCTCCGAGTACCTGGAACTGGACCTGTCCACCGTTGTTCCGTCCATCGCCGGCCCCAAGCGCCCGCAGGACCGGATCGAGCTGACCGAGGCTAAGGACGAGTTCCGGCACGACCTGAAGAACTACGTCTCGCACGACGCCAACGCCGGTACCCTGGACGAATCGCTGGAAGAAACCTTCCCGGCCTCCGACTCGCCCTCCTTCACCGCCGGAGCCACCCACATCTCCGACACCGACCGCGAGCCCCCGAAATACTCGGCGGGCCACGGGGGAGCGGGACGCACCAGCAACCCCGTCCCGGTCAAGATGGAGGACGGCCGCGAGTTCGAACTGGACCACGGTGCAGTCACCATCGCATCCATCACGTCCTGCACCAACACGTCCAACCCGTCGGTCATGCTGGCCGCCGCAGTCCTGGCCCGCAACGCCGTGGACAAGGGCCTTACGTCCAAGCCCTGGGTGAAGACGTCGGTTGCCCCCGGCTCCAAGGTGGTCACCGATTACTACGAGAAGTCCGGCCTGACCCCCTACCTGGAGAAGCTCGGCTTCTACATCGTGGGCTACGGCTGCGCCACCTGCATCGGTAACTCCGGCCCGCTGGAAACCGAAGTTTCGGAAGCCATCCAGTCAAACGACCTCGCCGTTGCGGCCGTCCTCTCCGGCAACCGCAACTTCGAAGGCCGCATCAACCCGGACGTCAAGATGAACTACCTGGCCTCCCCGCCGCTGGTCATTGCCTACGCCCTGGCCGGTTCCATGGACTTCGATTTCGAAACCGACGCACTGGGCCAGGACCAGGCCGGCAACGACGTCTTCCTGAAGGACATTTGGCCGAACACGGTTGAGGTCCAGCAGGTCATCGATTCCTCGATCGACAAGGAAATGTTCGCCAAGGGCTACGAAGGCGTCTTTGAGGGTGACGACCGCTGGAAGGCGCTTGATACCCCCGCCGGTGACACGTTCGCCTGGGATCCGAACTCCACGTACGTCCGGAAGCCCCCGTACTTCGAGGGCATGAAGGCCAAGCCCGAGCCGGTCAAGGACATCACGGGCGCCCGTGTGCTCCTGAAGCTGGGTGATTCGGTCACCACCGACCACATCTCACCGGCCGGTTCCTTCAAGTCCGACACCCCTGCGGGCCAGTACCTGCTGGCCAACGGCGTGGAGCGCAAGGACTTCAACTCCTACGGCTCGCGCCGCGGCAACCACGAGGTCATGATCCGCGGAACCTTCGCGAACATCCGGATCAAGAACCAGATCCTGGACGGCGTCGAAGGTGGCTTCACCCGCGACTTCACCCAGGAAGGCGGCCCGCAGGCCTACGTTTACGACGCTGCGCAGAACTACCAGGCCGCCGGCACTCCGCTGGTTGTCCTGGCCGGTAAAGAATACGGTTCAGGTTCCTCCCGCGACTGGGCTGCCAAGGGTACTGCCCTGCTGGGTGTCAAGGCAGTCATTGCCGAGAGCTACGAGCGCATCCACCGCTCCAACCTCATCGGCATGGGCGTCCTGCCCCTTCAGTTCCCGGCCGGTGAATCGGCTGCAACCCTGGGCCTGTCCGGCACGGAAACGTTCTCCGTGGAGGGCGTCACCGCCCTGAACGAGGGCACCACGCCGAGGACCCTCAAGGTCACCGCGACAGCCGGGGACGGCAGCTCGACGTCGTTCGACGCCGTGCTGCGCATCGATACTCCGGGTGAAGCGGACTACTACCGCAACGGCGGCATCCTGCAGTACGTACTGCGCCAGATCTCCGCCAACTAGCGGTAACTGCCAAGCAGGCACCACCTGCTGAAGCCCCGGCCGGTCACCGACCAGCCGGGGCTTCGGCTTTGCGGCTAAGTCTGGTCCTGCTGACCAAGGCGTTAGAGTTAAACGGCACGTCTACCACCTGAAGGAGGGGTCATTGGGAATCTTGGACACCATCCGGAATCCGCAGGACCTGAACGAGTTGTCCGAAGAACAGCTGGAGCAGCTGGCTTCGGAGGTCAGGGATTTCCTGATCACGAACGTCTCGCAGACGGGCGGGCATCTCGGACCCAACCTCGGCGTGGTGGAACTGACACTGGCCGTGCACCGCATCTTTGACTCTCCCCGCGACAGCATTGTCTTTGATACCGGCCACCAGTCGTATGTGCACAAACTGCTGACGGGCCGCCAGGACTTCAGCACGCTGCGCCAGGAGGGCGGCCTCTCCGGCTATCCGTCCCGCGCCGAATCCGAACACGACATCGTCGAAAGCTCGCACGCTTCCTCGTCGCTGTCCTGGGCTGACGGCATCTCGCGCGCCCGGCAGCTCACCGGGGAAGGCGACCGGCACGTCGTCGCCGTGGTGGGCGACGGCGCGCTCACCGGAGGCATGGCCTGGGAAGCCATCAACAACATCGCCGCCGACAAGCGGCGCCGGGTGGTCATTGTGGTCAATGACAACGGCCGGTCCTATGCCCCCACCGTGGGCGGCTTTGCCGATTACCTCGCTTCCCTGCGCCCCACTATCGATTCCTTCCGCACAGCTCCTGCCTATGAGGTGGCGCTGGACTGGTGGAAGAAGAAGCTGCAGGACGGCGGGCCGGCGGGCCAGTTCACCTACAAGAGCCTGCATGCCATGAAGAAGGGCATTAAGGACTGGTGGGCGCCGCAGGGCATGTTCGAAGACTTGGGCATGAAGTACATCGGCCCGGTGGACGGCCATAACCTCCAGGCAATGGAGAACGCCTTGTCCACCGCCAAGCACTACGCGGGCCCGGTGATCGTCCATGCCATGACCGAAAAGGGCCATGGCTACGCACCGGCACGGGCGCACGAAGCGGACCAGTTCCACGCTGTGGGCATCATTGACCCCGAAACCGGGGAACCCACCGGCACCGCCGGGGCCCAGTCGTGGACCTCCGTTTTCGCTGACGAGATTGCTGCCATTGCCGATGAGCGGAAGGACGTCGTCGGCCTCACCGGCGCCATGCTCATTCCGGTAGGCCTGCACAAGTTCGCGGCCCGGCACCCGGAGCGGGTCATCGACGTCGGAATTGCCGAACAGCACGCCCTGACCTCCGCGGCGGGCATGGCGTTCGGCGGCCTGCACCCCGTGGTTGCCGTCTACGCCACCTTCCTGAACCGGGCCTTCGACCAACTCCTGATGGACGTCGCCCTGCACAAGGCCGGCGTGACGATCGTCCTGGACCGTGCGGGTGTGACAGGGCCGGACGGCGCCAGCCACCACGGCATGTGGGACATGTCCATGGTCCAGATCGTCCCGGGCCTCCACTTGGCTGCGCCCCGGGATGCCAGCAGGCTGCGCGAGGAACTCCGGGAGGCCGTAGCCATCGGCGACGCGCCCACCGTGGTCCGGTTCTCCAAGGGATCCGTAGGCGCCGAAGTGGAAGCACTCGAACGGCTCAGCGACGGCGTGGACGTCCTGTCCCGCAGGCCCAGCGGTTCCACCGAAAACGATGTCCTGATCATCTCAGTGGGTGCCATGTCCGAGCTCGCCCTCGATGTGGCTAACCGCCTCGGCGCGCAAGGCATCAGCACCACCGTGGTGGACCCGCGCTGGGTGCTCCCCGTTCCACGCTCCATCATCGCCCTGGCATCCCACCACCGCCTGGTGATCTGCATCGAGGACGGCGTCCGCGCCGGCGGTGTAGGCTCCCGCATCCGCCAGGAAATGCGCGCAGCAGGCGTGGACACAGCCCTGAACGAGGTGGGCCTGCCGGTCGAATTCCTCGACCACGGCACCCGCAAGCAGGTCCTGGAACGCGTGGGCCTTACGGCACAGCAGATAACGCACGACGTCGTCGCCCAGGTCCTCGGGACAAAAGTCCCCTTTGCGCGTCCCCTGCCCGGCCAGCAGCACCCCACCACCGGCAGTCTTCCGATCCTGTGAGGGGCGAGGACCTACTGAAGTATCCGGGCGTCCTGGGGGAGCCGGAAGCTGAAGACCAGCCCGGGACGAGCCGCGAACCGCAGCACCTGGAACCCGGCCACCTGGTCGTCGCACGGAACCGGAAGTGGAACGGCAAAGCTCATTGGGTTGTCCCTGGGCGCTACCTGGGCGAGGACCGGCATGGCTGGTGGATTTTCCAGGGAACCAATGAATTCTGCTCCCGGCCCGGTGCTGCCTTCTACACCAAGTCGGACGCCGTACTCCTTGTGCCGCGCGAGGGCGACTGGGTTGCCACCTTCTACGACGACGCGCACCCCGGCGGTGTGAGGATCTATATAGACCTGGCCGTAGCGCACGAATGGCACCCCATCCGACCGGCCGTGACGGAGTTCCACGTCATCGACATGGACCTTGACGTGGTGCGGACAGCAGGGCGCGGCGTGTTCATCGACGACGAGGACGAGTTTGCCGAACACCGGGTCGCCATGGACTACCCGGCAGCCTTGGTGGAAACACTCGAGGCCTGTGCGGACCAGCTTTACCAGGCCGTTAAGGCACAGCAGGCACCCTTCGACGGCACGGACGTCGAATGGTTTACAAAGGGACGTTCATGAGCGGAATTGTCAGGGTCTACAAACGGGACGAAGAGGGTACCCTCCATTTCCGGGAAGCCTGGTTCGATGAGGACTACAACCAGTTCCTGATGAACTACGGAGTTGTGGGGCACCAGAGCAAGACAGAGGAAACCGACGTCCCGGATGCGGCTGCAGCCGAAGGGCTGTTGGACGCCTTTGCCGTGCAGTGCGCCGAGGACGGCTACGCCGAAATCCCGTACGAGGAACAGTTCTGGGTAGTGGCCCAGTTTGCGCTCAAAACCAGGGAAGGTACCGACAGGGACCGCTACCTGGAAGAGAAGGCGACCGACGCCCTCATCAGCCATCTTGCCTGGCGCGGACTCGGAACTGTGGAACGCTCCGAATTCACGGACTACAAACTCAACATCTTCTGCCTCTGCCCCGACGTGAACAAGGCAGTCAGCGCCATTAAGGTGTGCAGCCGCGGCGAAGACCTGGACTTCACCAAGCTCAGCATCGGCGCGGCACCCTACAGCGATCCGCAGAACTTTAAGCTCAAGCACTCCGCCAAGCCCGCCAGCACCTTCAGCCTCTAGGAGCGTCCGTGACCACCTACCGCCGCGTCGGGAAGTCCGGCCTGACCGTCTCCACCGTCGGGCTGGGCTGCAACAACCTGGGCCGGGCCAGCACCGTCACGGAGTCGCAGGAGTCCACCAACGCCGTGGTCCACGCGGCGGTGGATGCCGGAATCACCCTGTTCGACGTCGCCGACACCTATGGCCGGGAACCCGGACTGAGCGAAACGATGCTGGGCAAGGCCCTCGGGAACCGGCGTGCCGGCGTCGTGCTGGCCACCAAGTTCGGCATGGACATGAAGGGCGCAAGCGGGCCGGACTTCGGTGCCCGCGGCTCACGCCGCTACATCGTCCAGGCCGTGGAGGCCTCGCTGCGGAGGCTGGCCACCGATTGGATCGACCTCTACCAGTTCCACACCCCTGATCCGCTGACCCCCATTGACGAAACACTGTCCGCACTGGATGCCCTCGTCAGCAGCGGCAAGGTCCGGTACATCGGGCATTCCAACCGTGCAGGGTGGCAGATCGCCCAGGCGGAGTACGTGGCCCGCGAACTCGGCAGCGTCCGCTTCATCTCCACGCAAAACCACTACAACCTCCTGGACCGGCGGGCCGAGCTTGAGGTGACACCGGCAGCCGAAGAGTTCGGGCTGGGGGTCCTGCCGTATTTCCCCCTTGCAAACGGACTGCTGACCGGCAAATACTCGCCCGGGCACGCCCCGGACGGTTCCAGGCTCAGCCACACCCGCAAGCACCTGGTCCACGACGCCGACTGGGACCAGTTGGACCGGTTCAGCAGCTTTGCCAGGGAACGCGGGCTGACCGAGATCCAGGTTGCTTTTTCCTGGCTGGCGGTCCAGCCCTCGGTGGCCAGTGTCATTGCCGGCGCCACCACGCCGGCGCAGGTCCGCCAGAACGCGGAATCGGCGGATTGGTTGCCTTCGGAAAAGGACCTTGCGGAACTGGACGAAATTTTCCCTGCCGCTCCCAAGGTGGCTCTGTTCTAGGCCGGCCATGACAGCCTTCCTGCTGGACGTTGACACCGGCATCGACGACGCCCTGGCCCTTGCCTACCTTGCCGCCTTGCCTGACACGGAATTCGTCTCCGTCACCGCAACCCCGGGAAACGTTGACGTGGACCAGGTGGCGCGCAACACCCTGGCCTTGCTGGAGCTCTGCGGCCGAACGGGGGTGGAAGTGGCTATCGGCGCGCGCGGGCCGCTGGCCATACCGCTGCTGACCACTCCCGAAACCCACGGCCCCCAGGGCATCGGCCACGCAGTCCTGCCCGAACCGGTCGGCAAAGTGTCGCCCCGCAACGCCGTCGACCTGTGGGTTGAGCACGCCAGGGCACGGCCGGGGGAGCTGACCGCGCTCATCACCGCACCCCTGACCAACTTTGCGCTGGCGCTTCGGCAGGAACCGCGACTGCCTGCGCTGCTGGCCAAAGTGGTGATCATGGGCGGCAGCTTCTACCACCAGGGCAACACAACGCCCACCGCAGAATGGAACACGCACGTGGACCCGCACGCGGCCAAGGAAGTGTATGCCGCTTTCCAGGGCTTGCCGCCGGAAAAGCTGCCCATCGTGTGTTCCCTGGACACCACCGAGCGGATGGAACTGCATCCCGAACATGTCCGGCAGCTGGCAGAGGCGGCCGGGGCAAGGGTTCCGGAACTGGTGCTGCCCGACCAGCCGGAGGGCCAGCGCAGCAGCTCCGACAACACCCTGATCCGGCACCTTTCCGATGCGCTCCGGTTCTACTTCGAGTTCCACCGCCACTACGACCAAGGCTATCTGGCCCACGTCCATGACTACTTCGCCGCCGGCGTCGCGGCAGGAACACTGGACTTCGAGGCCCGCCCCGCCACCGTGGACGTGGAAACCGGATCGAAGATGCTGATGGGCACCACCGTCGCCGATTTCCGCGGCCTTTGGGGCCAGCCGCCGAACGCCCGGGTGGTGTCCGCCAACCATCCCGGCGCTGCCTTCCGGGAGCTGGTGTTGGCCGTCGGAAATCTGGCCCGCCGCGTGGGCTGAGCCTTGACCGGGTCCCCATCGCGGAGGCGCCCGTGCACCGGTAGAATAGTCCGCGGACCGGACAGGCGCAGCTGCCTGGCCGCAGCTGCCGAGGTGACATACGCAGCGTTCCATCCCGGCCCGGGATTCCCGGGCCGGCCGTGCGCACCCCTCTAAGGAACTCCATGTCATCGCCCTCCCTGACGCTGCCGTCCCCGGCACCGGCCGCCGCCCGCAAACGACGGGTACTGGAAATCCTCGGCGCCCTGGCCATCGCCGGCACCTACGTCTACCTGGTCCTCAACCAGCCCGCAGACATCACCGGCGGGCCAGGCAGCGCTTCGGCCCTGATCGCACTGTCCGGTTTCCTCGCCGGCGCCGTCCTCCTCGTTGTTGCAGTCCTGCCCACCCTGCCCACATCAACCGTGGTGCTGATCCCGGTGGCCCTGGTGCTGAACATCGTGCTCGGACAGTTCGTCGGCAGCACCCTGGTCCCGTTCTACCTTGACGCGATCGGTACCGTCCTCATTGCGGTCCTCGCCGGCCCGGCTGCCGGGGCAGCAACCGGTGCGTTGAGCAGCATCGTCTGGTCCTTCTTCAACCCCACCGTGCTGCCGTTCGCGGCCGGTGCGGCACTGATCGGTTGCCTTGCCGGGCTGGCTGCCAAGCATGGTTTCTTCCGCCGTTTCTACCTCGCGCCCGTCGCCGGGTTCCTCACGGGGATCATCGGCGGAGTGGTCTCGGCCCCGGTGGCCGCCTTCGTTTTCGGCGGTACATCCGGCGTGGCCACCGGAGCGATCGTCAGTGCCTTCCGGTCCATGGGGGACACCCTCCTGGCCGCCATCACCAAGCAGGCACTCATCTCCGACCCCATGGACAAAGCCATCGTGTTCACCGTGGTGGCCGTACTGGCCTACGCCCTGCCCCGCCGTGCAAGCCTGCAGTTTCCGTTTGTCCGGCGGCACCGGGTGCTGGCCGGCAAGGCTCGCGGACAGGGTTCCTGACCGCCTTCCCATGCGACTGCATCCGCTGACATCCCTCGCGGCTGCCGGCAGTACCGCGGTCATCACGACGGCGGCAGCGAGCTGGCCGCTGTCCCTCGCCGTGATCGCGGCCGCCGTAGGTGTCTCGGCGTGGGGCGGGACGCTCCGCCGCCTGTTGCCCGCGGCAACTGCGGTCCTGGTGCCGCTGTGCCTGTCGCTGGTGGTCCTGCACGGCCTGTTTTTCCCCGAAGGGGCTACGGTGCTGGCATCGTGGGGACCCGCGCGGATCACCACTGAAGGGTTGTCGTTTGTACTCCAGAGGGCAGCGCAGCTGGGCGCTGCGGTCCTGGCTCTCCTGGTGTTTTCCTTCAGTGTCAGCGTTCCGGACCTGGTGGCGGCGCTGTCCGCGAAGGGCGTCCGGAGCCGGGTTGCTTTCGTGCTGGCGTCCACACTGACGTTGCTGCCTGCCGTCACGTCCCGTATGGAACGTATCCGGCAGGCGCAGGAAGCGCGGGGGCTGGTGATTCGGCGCGGCCTGCTGCACCGGATGGCCGCTTTCCGGCTGCAGGCCGTTCCCCTGGTTTCAGCGCTGGTGGAGGACGCCGGAACCCGCGCTGCAGCCCTCGAGGCCCGGGGATTCGGCAGCGCCGGCCCCAGCACCAGCTACCGGGACGTGCCGGACCGGCCCCTCGAACGGTTGCTGCGCGTCCTTTTGCTCCTGGCCGCTGTGGCTGCCGTAGTAGCCCGCGTGTGGCAGGCGGCGGCCTAGGTGCATACCTCCACTGCCCTTGGCGCAGGAATCAGCAGCTTTTCCTTCCACGGGGAAGACGCTCCCGTCCTTCAAGACGTGGCCATCTCCTGCGCCCCCGGGACCCTCACGGCAATCCTTGGTGGATCCGGAAGCGGCAAGTCCACGCTGGGCAGGCTTCTCGCCGGATGGCTGTCACCCGGCCGGGACGGGCACCTTCAGGGGCACCTCGAACTGGCAGGATCCAGGCTGGACTTTACCGGTACCGCCGGCGACCCGCGCCTCAACCCCGCCGAATGGGGTACACGCGTGGGGTTCGTGCCGCAGGACCCCGCCGGAGCACTGTCAACTGTCAGGGCCACCGTGGCCGAAGAACTCGCTTTTGGACTCGAAAATGCGGGCCTGGACCGTGGAGCCATGCATGCCGCCGTGGAACGTACTGCGGGGCTGCTGGGACTTTCCCGGCTGATGTCCCGCCACCCTGACACCCTGTCCGGGGGAGAGTTGCGCCGCCTGGCCACCGGCTGTGCTGTGATAGCTGAGCCGGAGGTACTGGTCCTGGACGAGCCCTTTGCCTCCCTCGACGCCGCCGGGACGGGCGAACTGGTGCTCCTGCTGCGTAAGCTCGTGGCCGGCGGTACTTCCGTCGTCGTCCTCAGCCAGGTGATGGATGAGGTGCTGCTGGAGGCCGACCGGTGGATTGTCCTCGACGCCGGCACGGTAACCGCCAGCGGTACGCCCACGGAACTGCACCAAGCGGCCGGTTGTCTGCCGCCGGCGATCCGGCGGCCCATCAGGCAGCTGGATTTCCAGAAGGCGGCCGGTACCACCGCAGCGGAGCCCGTCCTGGAGCTCCGGGGCGTGACCTTCGGGTATCACGGACGTCCGCGCCGGGTTGGGATGGCCAAGGCAGCCAGCCGCGGGGGCGCCGGGCACCACCGGATCACGGTCCTGCAGGGAGTCGATCTCGTGCTCCGGCCGGGGGAGGTTGTTGCCGTTACCGGACCCAACGGGGCGGGCAAATCCACACTCCTTCGCCACCTCAACGGATTGGTGCGGCCAACATCGGGCAGCGTCCTGGTTGGTGGGAAGAACATTGCCGGCGTGCCCGCCGGGGAGGTCGCCGCGTCGGTGGGACTGCTTTTCCAGAACCCGCGCGACCAGCTTTTCGAACGGACTGCCGCACGGGAAGTCCGGTTCGGACTGGGCCGGAAGTTCGGTGCCGGCGAGGCTGCGGAAAGAACCGCGGGAGCTTTGGCCCTAGTGGGTTTGTCCGGAGCCGCCAATGACCACCCCGGCGAGTTGCCGGCCTCCGGCCAGCGGCTGCTCGCGCTGGCAACGGTCCTCGCCCGCAGGCCCTCCGTCCTTGCCCTTGACGAGCCCACGGTTGCACTGGACGGCCATGGCCTGGCCGTCCTGGACGCCGCTGTGCGGTCCGCAGCAGCGGCGGGGGCCGCCGTCGTCCTGGTCACCCATGACGTGCCCTACGCACGTTCCGTGGCGCACCATCTGTTGAAGCTCGACGGCGGACAGCTGCTGGAGGGCTGATGTCATCGGCGCCGGCACGCCAAAGGGCTCCGTCCGACGTGCCGCACGAAGCCCTCTGCAATGCCCGTGGGGCTGGGGGGGACTAGTTTTCGACGGACTGGCCTGCCGGGCGGGAGGCCACCCCTGGCGGGAGGAACCGTTTGCCGTTGACCCGCTCGGAGGCCCCCACGCGGTCAAGATAGGGCGTGATGCCGCCAAGGAACATCGGCCAGCCGGCGCCGAGAATCATGCACAGGTCAATGTCTTCGGGGCCGGCCACCACGCCTTCTTCGAGCATCAGGCCAATTTCCTCGGCAAGGGCATCCTGGGTGCGCCGCAGGGCCTCCTCCGGTGTGGAGGGGCTGGTTCCGAAAGACATCAGCGACAACGTGGCCTGCGGGATCTCCCGGGTACCGTCCGGGCCGGGAACCCACAGGCTCTTCACGCCGTTGTCGATCAGTTTCTGCAGGTTCGCGGACACCGGAAACCGGTCACCGAAGGCTGCGTGCAGCGACTCCTGGACGTGCTGGGCCACGGGGAGCCCCACCATGGCGCCGAGGGTGAAGGGAGTCATCGGCAGACCCATCGGCCGCAGGGCGTTGTCCGCCACCTCAGCGGGAGTACCTTCGTCAAAAGCGGCAGTGACTTCGCCCATCAGCCGCAGCAGGATCCTGTTGACTACAAATGCGGCGGCATCCCTGACCAGCACCCCCGTCTTTTTCAGCTCTTTGGCAAGCTCAAATGCAGTGGCCAGGACGGCGTCGTCGGTCCTCGGGGCACGGACAATTTCCAGCAGCGGCATAACGGCCACCGGGTTGAAGAAGTGGAAGCCCACCAGCCGTTCCGGGTGCTGGAGGTCCTTCGCCATTGCGGTGACGGACAGGGAGGACGTGTTGGTGGCCAGAATGCATTCCGGGGTGACGATTCCCTCGAGTTCGGCGAACACCTGCTTCTTGACGTTGAGCTCTTCAAAGACGGCTTCGATGACAAAGTCCGCGTCGGCGAAAACCTCCTTGGAAACGGACCCCGTCACCAGGGCCTTGGTTCGGTTGGCGGCGTCCTGGCTGATCCGCTTTTTGCCCAGCAGCTTGTCCACCTCGGCGTGGACGTAACCCACGCCTTTATCCACCCGGGCCTGGTCGATGTCCGTCATCACCACGGGAACCTTCAGTTGCCGCGCGAGAAGCAGCGCCAGCTGGCTGGCCATGAGGCCGGCTCCGACCACTCCCACCTTTGTGACCGGTCGCGCCAGCTTGCGGTCGGGGGCGCCTGCCGGGCGCTTGGACCGTTTTTGGACCAAATCCAGGAAGGCGTACACGGTGGCGCGGAACTCGTCGGTCTGCATCAGCCCGGCGAGGGTTTCGCACTCCAGCGCAGCGGACTCGGCCTGGGTCATGGTGCGGTTGGCTTCAAGGATGTCCAGGACCTTGGCCGGAGCGGGTGCGGCGTTGGACGTTTTGGCTTCCACCAGGGCCCGGCCGGCAGAAACGGCGGCCGCCCAGCGTGCTGCAGTGTCCGGGTGGGCGGGGTCGACGGCGTTGGCACGTTCCGCCTTGGCTTCGCCGGTGATGACTTTCGCGGCCCAGGCAAGGGACTGCTCCAGGAAGTCCGCAGGCTCGAACATCGCGTCGGCAATACCCAGCTCGAAGGCCTGGGGCCCGGTCAAAGTCCGGTTGTTGCTCAGCGGATTTTCGATCATGACTCGCACTGCGTTTTCCGGTCCGATGAGGCGCGGGAGGATATACACGCCGCCCCAGCCAGGCACCAGGCCGATGAACGCTTCCGGGAGCGCCAGCGCGCCGGCCCCTGTGGAGACGGTCCGGTAAGTGGACTGCAGGGCAATCTCCAGGCCGCCGCCGAGGGCTGTGCCGTTGATGAAGGCAAAGCTTGGCACCCCCACGTTGGCCAGCGTGCTGTAAACGTCGTGGCCAAGCTGGGCCATCCATAAACCATGCTCGCGTTTGTCCAGGGTCTTAACCGTGGAGAGGTCGGCACCGGCAACAAGGTAGTAGGGCTTGCCGGTGACACCCACGCCGATGATCTCACCGCGGCGGGCCCGCTCCCGGAGTTCCTCCAGTACGGTGCCGAGTTCCACCAGCGTGTTCGGGCCCAACGTGGTGGGCTTGGAATGGTCCAGGCCGTTGTCCAGCGTGATGAGGGCGAACGTGCCGGGGCTGGGTTTTCCCGCCTGGGCCGGAAGTTCAATGTCCTGGACGTAGGAGTGCGTCACGGTTTCATGAGGAAAGAGGCTGGCAAGCTGGGTGAAATCTGCGGCGCTCATGCTGCTCCTTCGGAAACGGTTTCGGTGGTTGCGGCGGATACCCCTTGCCGGGCTCCGGTGTAGTCGGTGTGGAGAGGGTTCTCCCAAATGACGGTGGCACCCATTCCCAGTCCTACGCACATGGTGGTGATGCCGTACCGCACGGAGGGGTCCTCCTCGAACTGCCGTGCGAGCTGGTTCATGAGCCGCACACCGGAGGAGGCGAGGGGGTGGCCCACGGCAATGGCGCCGCCGTAGCGGTTGACCCGGGGATCGTCGTCTGCAAGGCGGAAATGTTCGAGGAAGCTCAGCACCTGGACGGCAAAGGCTTCGTTGATCTCGAACAGCCCGATGTCCCCGATGGAGAGCCCCGCGTTCTTCAGGGCCTTTTCGGTGGCGGGAACGGGGCCGATGCCCATGACCTCGGGCTCAACTCCGGCATAGGCGTAGCTGACCAGGCGCATACGGATTGGCAGCCCCAGCTCAATAGCGGTTTCGGCGGATGCCAGGATGGCGGCGGTGGCGCCGTCGTTCAAACCTGCGGCGTTTCCGGCGGTGACACGGCCGTGGGCACGGAAGGGCGTGCGGAGGGTGGCGAGGTCAGCGATGGTGGTGCCTGGCCGGGGCGGCTCGTCCACGGTGTTCAGCGTCCAGCCCTGGCCCGGCTTCAGGGTTGCTACGGGCACCAGGTCCTGCTGGATGCGGCCCGCACGCCGGGCCTCGTCGAATTTCTTCTGGGAGGCCACCGCATAGGCATCAGTCCGCTCCTTGGTGATGGAAGGAAAACGGTCGTGCAGATTCTCGGCCGTATTGCCCATGTTCAGCGCGGCTGGATCAACGAGCCGCTCGGACATGAACCGCGGGTTCGGGTCCGCCCCCGAGCCCATGGGGTGGTTGCCCATGTGTTCCACACCGCCGGCGATGACCACGTCGTAGGCGCCAAAACCGATTCCGCCGGCGGTGGAGGTGACCGCTGTCATGGCACCGGCGCACATCCTGTCGATAGCGAAACCGGGCACAGTCCTGGGGAGCCCGGCCAGGAGGGCTGCCGTCCGTCCGAGGGTCAGGCCCTGGTCGCCGGCTTGCGTGGTGGCGGCGATGGCCACCTCGTCAATGCGTCCCGGCGGCAGCGACGGGTTGCGGCGCAGCAGCTCCCGGAGGCACTTGACTATCAGGTCATCCGCCCGGGTGCCGGCGTAGATGCCTTTTTCTCCCGCCCGGCCGAACGGTGTGCGGAGGCCGTCGACAAAAACGACGTCCCGGACAGTGCGGTTGGACGCGCTGCTTCCGTTGTTGCTCACGTTTAACTCCTCATCGAGACGTAGGCGTCAGTCCACTGCCGCAGGGCGGCAGGCAGCTGAACGGCAATACTTTCGATGTTACTCGCGAGTAACTTAGGCCGCAAGGGGTGAGGGTCAGCCCTGCTGTCCGGCAGCGGCCGCGTCCGGACGGGGTTCCCTCGGCGGCAATGGCTGTGGGTTGAGGAAAGCTTCCGTGATGAGCGGCGCCACCAGTTGCACCTGCCACTGACGGGCACCGAGGGTTCGGAGTTCCGCACCGACCGACGATTCGCTGATCTCCGCAGGGGGCCGCCACGCCACCCGGCGCAGGAAGTCCGGGGTCAGCAGGTTCTCCAGCGGTAGGTTCAGCTGATCCGCCTTCTCCTGCAGGAGCGGCCTGGCGGTGCCCAGCCGGGCCGCAGCTTCGGGATCCCTGTCTGCCCAGACGCGCGGCGGGGGCGGCGCGTTTGTGGCAAGGTGCAGCGGCGGAAGTTCTTCCAGGTCCCGGGCCGCGGCAATGCACCGCAGCCACCGGGGAGCCTCGCGCTGCGCGGCACGCCCATGAAAGCCTTTAGTGCCCAGCAGCTGGGGCACGGTGGAGGGCATGGCCTTGGCCGCGGCAACCAAGGCGGAGTCCGGAATGAGCCTGCCCGGGGCCACGTCCCGCTTTTGGGCCAGGGAATCGCGTTCCAGCCACAGTTCCCGCACAGCTGCAAGCTGCCGCCGGTCACGGATCTGGTGGAGGCCGGAGGTTTTCCGCCACGGGTCAACACGCGGCGGGGCGAGCCCGGCGTCCAGGATGGCCGCAAACTCCTGTTCCGCGTACTCCAGCTTGCCGTCAGCTTCCAGGAGTTCAATCAGCTCTTCGCGCAGCTCCGTGAGGACCTCAACGTCGAGGGCTGCGTAGCGCAGCCATGGCTCAGGAAGGGGCCGGGTGGACCAGTCTGCGGCCGAGTGTTCCTTCGCAAGCCCGAACCCCAGCAGCTGCTCGATAACGGCAGCCAGGCCAACCCGCGGCAGGCCTGCCAGGCGGGCTGCCAGTTCCGTGTCAAAGAGCCTGTCCGGCCACATGCCGAGTTCCGACAGACACGGCAGGTCCTGGCTGGCCGCGTGCAGGATCCATTCGACGCCGCGCAGGGCGTCGTTGATGATGTCCAGGTTGTCGAAAGGCTCCGGATCGATCAGCCACGTCCCGGCCCCCTCGCGGCGGATCTGGACGAGGAAGGCACGCTGTCCATAGCGGAAGCCGGAGGCCCGTTCTGCGTCAACTCCTGCAGGGCCGGTGCCTGCGGCGATGGCAGCCGCGCACCGCTCCAGCCCGGCTTGCGTTTCGATGACCAGCGGAACGCCGTCGCGGGGCGAATCGAGTTCGATGATTTGGGGGATGGGGCTGTCAAAGCCTTCCACCGTGATGTGGGGGGCGGTATCAGCAGCCGGAACGCCGGCCGTGGTGTTTTCCGGAATGTTAGGGGTCATGATGCCTTTAGTTTACCGGCCGGCCGTTGGCCGTATGGATCGCCGCTCCGCGCCGAAAGGCACAACAGCCGGGCTCCAAGCCGCACTGCAAGCCACCAGCTAGCTCCTGCGCCGGTTCGGGAGCTGGGTGACCCCGTCAGGAAGGGGTGGCAGGCCAGCAAAGGTGCACACCATGTCAGACCAGGCTTCGAGGTGTGCGGTTACGTCCGACGTGGCCGGAGTCCAGGACGCGCGAAGCTCGATGTCGATGGACCCGGGCCGTTCCGCAAGCGTTCCGAAGCTTTCCGAAAGAACCCTGGTGGCAGTGCCGCCGGCTGCGCGGTAGGGGGCTTTGTGGTTCTCGAGCGCCTCAACAAGCCAGGTCCAGGCCACTGTCCCCAGCATCTCGTCATTTCCCATTTCCGGCTCCAACTGGGCGCGGATGTAGGTGACGATGCGGAACTCCCCGTCCCACACCGCGGAGCCTTCCGGGTCGTGGAGCAGGATGAAGCGGCCCGTTGCCAGCTCAGTTTCGTCGTCGTCCGCTGTTCCTGACGCGGCGGCCAGCGCCATCGCCGCAGGGCCGTGCAGGGGAGTGGCGGCCGTCCCGGGCCCCGGTGAGAGGACCTCCGCCCCCAGCGCCACAGCGAAGGGCGCGAGCCGAGCCGGCGCGGGAATCTCCGCCAGGTGGAGTTCCTCCCGGCACCGGGCTTTCCTGAGGGTTCCCAAGGCGTGAAGAAATTCCGGGGGAACCTTGTCAAGTGCGTTCACCTTCGCAGGTTACGCAACTGGGCCGGTGACGGCGGGAAGGCTCGCCGTCACCGGACGCCGCCTAGCCGGACTGTCTGTTTTCATGGCCTTGAAGTTCATGGCGGATTGCTGCAACGAATGCATCGATGTCCTCCTCGGTGGTGTCAAACGAACACATCCACCGGACTTCCCCGGCAGCCTCGTTCCAGTCGTAGAAGCGGAAGGAGTTCCGCAGCCTGTCTGCCACACCGGCGGGCAGGACGGCAAAGACGCCGTTGGATTCGGTTTTCTGTGTGGGCTGAACGCCCTCAATGCTGTCCACGGCGGTGCGGAGCCTGGTGGCCATGGCATTGGCGTGGGTGGCCGACCGCAACCAGAGGTCGCCTTCCAGGAGGGCGATGAACTGGGCGGACATAAAACGCATCTTCGACGCCAGCTGCATGTTCATTTTTCGGAGGTACACCAGCCCGTGCGCAGCCTCCGGGTTCAGCGCCACCACCACTTCGCCAAACAGCAGCCCGTTCTTGGTGCCGCCGAAGGACAGGATGTCCACCCCGGCGTCGCGGGTGAAGGCCCGCAGCGGGACCTGGAGGTGGGCTGCCGCGTTGGCCAGCCGGGCGCCGTCCATGTGGAGCTTCATGCCTTTGGCGTGTGCGTGGTCAGCAATGGCCCGCACTTCTTCCGGGGTGTAGCACGTTCCCAGTTCCGTGGTCTGCGTGATGGAGACGGCGAGCGGCTGGGCGCGGTGCTCGTCGCCCCAGCCCCAGGCTTCCCGGTCGATCAGTTCGGGCGTGAGCTTGCCGTCCGGCGTGGGGACGTGCAGGAGCTTGATGCCGGCAATGCGTTCGGGCGCACCATTCTCATCCATGTTGATGTGCGCGGTGGAGGCACACACCACCGCGCCCCAGCGGGGCAGCAGCGACTGCAGCGACAGGACATTGGCGCCGGTGCCGTTAAAGACAGGGAAGCACTCAATGCCAGCCCCGAAGTGTTCCTCCATCAGTTCCTGCAGCCGGGCGGTGTAGTCATCTTCCCCATAGGAGACCTGGTGGCCGTCGTTGGCTGCCGCCAGGGCCGCGAGGACCTCCGGGTGAACCCCCGAGTAGTTGTCCGAGGCGAATCCGCGGATGGTGGGATCGTGCAGCCGGGTTCCGGCGGCAGTTTCTGCTGTTGTAGTCATGGCTTTGCTCACGCTTTCAGTCTAAGTACAGTCAGGACGCCAGCAGCAGCCGGCTGCCGTTCAGGCCGGTGGCCCCGGTATCAAACAGGCCGACGACGGCGCGCGCCAGGTCCTCGACATCTGTTGCGCCCGGGAACTTGCGTTCCGGGTGGTTCCTTCGCAGGGCATCGTCCACGAGGGCCTTGACCACCAGCACGACGGCGGCACTCTCCGCGCCGCTGCTCACCACGCTGGCACTCTCCGCGCCGCTGCTCTTTCGGCCGTCGGGCTGGGCAGCTTTGCGAAAGCCGTCCGCGATTGCCATGGTCCAGGTTTCTGCAGCGGCCTTGGCGGCAACATAACTGGCCGTGGCCGCCGTCGGCTTGTCCACGGCTGTGGAGGACACCATGGCAAACCGGCCGCAGCGCGACCCGGCAATGTCGTCGAAGAAGATGCGCGACACGTTCCGGAGGGTGGTGATCGCGCCGCGTTCCAGGAAGTCCCAGTCCCCGTCCGTCTGGTCCGGGATGCCCTTGGCCCCCCGCCAGCCGCCCACCAGGTGGATGACGGCGTCAACAGCACCGGCCGCCGCTGACACCTCTGCCCGCAGCTGCCGAACGTCGTCCAGCTGGGCGAGGTCGCACACAAGTCCTGTCACGCCGTCGCCCGCTTCTTCGGCTGCGGCCTTGATTCTCGCCTGGTCCGAGCCGACCGTGAACACCCGGTGCCCTGCCTTGTGGAGGGCACGGGCGACAGCGATGCCCGAGGCCCCGCTGCCACCGGTGACCAGCACGTTCAGCCCCGGCGCCTGCGTGTCCGGCGCTGATTCCCCTGCCAATGGTTCTTGGGTCACAGAGCAAATGCTCCGGTGATCCCGGCAGTTGATTCGATGACAGGGCGCATCTTCTTCTCCAGTGCTTCGTAGAACATGGACAGCGGAAATTCATCATCCAGCACCTGGTCCGTCAGCCCGCGCGGCGGACCGGCCAGGGCCAACGCCTCGGGGCCCTTAGCCCAGACCGAAGCCGGGTTGGGCGTAACGGTAGCCGAGATCAGCTGGTAAGCGGCCAGCCAGTGCGCCTTCTTGGGGCGGTCGATGGACCGCCAGTACAGCTCGTCGATGGAGGCACCCAGGGCGATGACAGCGTCCGCCACCTCGTCCCAGTCGATGGTGAGCCGGGTGTCGGTCCAGTGCAGGACGTGCTGCTGGTGCAGCCATGCGAACAGGAGCTGCCCGCCCAGCCCATCGTAGTTGCGGACCCGGCTGCCGGTGATGGCGAAGCGGAAGATCCGGTCGAAGATGATGGCGTACTGCACCAGCTTCGCGTGGCGGCGCGCCTCCGGATCAGCGTCCTCATCCTTTTCGATGCGGACGGACTCACGGAAGGCCGTCAGGTCGCAGCGCAACTCCTCAAGGGAGTACAGGAAGAAGGGCATCCGTTGCTTGATCATAAACGGATCGAACGGCAGGTCGCCGCGCATGTGGGTGCGGTCGTGGATGAGGTCCCACATCACGAAGGTGGCCTCGGTCAGGTCCTGGTCGGCGAGCAGTTCCGCCGCGCCCGCGGGGAGTTCCAGGCGGGTGGTTTCGGCCGCTGCCTTCAGCACACGGCGGAACCGGGCGGCCTCGCGGTCGGCGAAGATGGCTCCCCAAGTGAAGGTGGGAGTCTGGCGAACAGCCACCGTCTCGGGGAACAGCACTGCGGAGTTGGTGTCGTAGCCGGCGGTGAAGTCCAGGAAGCGGATGGGCACGAAGAGTTTGTTCGAGTATTCCCCGGCCTCCAGCCCGGCGATGAACTCGGGCCAGATCACCTCGATCAGGACCGCCTCCACCAGCCGGCTGCTGCTGCCGTTCTGCGTGTACATAGGGAAAACCACCAGGTGCTGGAGCCCGTTTTGGCGCTGTTCCTGCGGCTGGAAGGCCAGCAGCGACGACAGGAAGTCGGGGACGCCGAAGCCGTTCGCTTCCCAGTCGGCGAAGTCTTCGCAGACGGCGTCCAGGTAGCTGGCGTCGTGTGGAAAGGCAGGGGCAAGCGCGCGGACAGCGTCCACGATCTCGCCCACGTGCCGGGAAGCTTCTTCACGGGCGCCGGCATCCGGAATTGACCCGTCCTTCACCTGCAGGGATTGCAGGGCGGAAGCCGCGGTTTTGAGCTGGAGCCAGTGCTGGTTGTGCGCGGTTACTCCGGTAGAAGCGGCGATCAGTGTTTCGGTCATCGTCGGCTGCCTTTCTGGTTGCTTGCCATCTTTTGCGAGCGTAGCAAGCAACCAGCAGGACTAATCTCAAAAGAGCCGATGCCAAAGAAGTTCTAATGCTCAAGGTGCTTTGCAGCGCCTCGAGCTCCAGCGCTTCCAGTTACTCAGGCGCCGGCCCGGGCTCGCTGACCTGCGGTTCTTCCCGCGGTACCAGTTTCAGGGAGACGGAATTGATGCAGTAGCGCTGGACAGTGGGCGTTGCGTAGCCTTCGCCCTCAAACACGTGTCCCAGATGCGAATCACAGGTGGCGCACCGGACCTCTATCCGTTCCATCCCCAGTGTCCGGTCGTGGATGTACCGCACCGTGTCCTCAGCGAGCGGAGCCCAGAAGGAGGGCCAGCCGCAATGCGAATCAAACTTTTCAGTGCTGGTGAACAGTTCCGCTCCGCACGCCCGGCACTGGTAGACACCGGCTGTGTGCGTGTCCCAGTATTCGCCGGTATAGGGCCGTTCCGTCCCCGACTGGCGGAGCACGTGGTATTCCTCCGGCGTGAGTTCCTGCCGCCACTCGGCGTCGCTCTTATGGACAGTGGGTTCGGCCGCGGGACCCTCAGGCGCCGGATCGGCAGCCTTGTTCCCGAAGATGCTGTTACCCAGGATGTTGTTTCCGAAGATGCTCATAGCCCTGTCAACGTTCAGGAGTCGCCGATAAATCCCGAACCTGCGTACAGGTGAAGGACGGGGAGACCCAGTTGGTCCTGGGCCTTGTTGGCCCAGTCGGTGTGGAAGGTGTCTGCCACGGCGTGCGGCCTGGTGATCACCACGGCCTGGGAAGCGCCGGTCTCCTTGACCTTCGAAACGAGGCCCTGCACCGCCCCGCCGTCCACTACTTCCCCGCTGACGCCGGCGCCCAGCCCGCCCAGCGCCGCCAGCGATACCGCAAGGGTTTCCGCTGCCTGCGCCCGCTCCACGGCAGGGTCCGGAGCGTGCGCCGTGAGTTCCCGGAACGCCTTGGCAATTTCAAGCAGGGACAGGTTTTCAAGGAAGTCCACCAGCAGATGACGCTCTGTGTTCCCCGGGACCAGCACAACGAGCCGGGTGTCTGCTCCATCCACCAGGCGCTCGATGTTCAGGCGGTCATCCGCCCCCAGGGGTTCTTCGGTCAGGATGACGATGGGATCACTCATGGCCCTAGCCTAGTCCGGCACCAGGTGCGCTGCACTCCTTCACGGGCAAGGCATTCCTGCACCAGGCCGCGGGAAATACGGCCCTGCGGTGCGGGGACGGTAAGAATAGTTCCATGGCACTTTTCCACCGCCCCCGCCCTGCTACGGTCCCGCATTCCCAGGATCCGGGAGCCGGTTTGTCCCACCGCGCGAAATGGGCCATTGGCACGGCCATCGGCGGTGGCGCCCTCGCCGGGCTGCTGGCCACAGGTTCCTCTGCGCTGGCTGTCTATTTTGCCCGCCGCGTCATCATCCCGGCCAGGCAGCGCGCCGAAAACCAGGAAGTCCTCGCGGTGATCCGGGACGGCCACAGGCAGCAAGTGATCCTTGCAGCCAACGACGACACCACGGTGGACGGCGTGTACGGATTCTTTTTCGACGGCGGAAAGGGGCATGCGCGCATCGGCCGCATCGTCTCGTACTCTCCCGCCGAACGGACAGTGGCGCGGGAGGTCGAAGCGGTCTACTCGGGTGACCTCAGCAAGGCGCGCTGGGGCTGGTGGAGCGGTGCGGTCCATCCGGACCCGGCCGCCGTCGGCCTTCCTGCGGAGGATGTGCTCGTTGAGGTGGACCGCGGACAGGCGCCCGCCTGGCTGGTCCGCGCCGGCGGGACAGCACGGACCTGGGCGGTTATGGTCCACGGACGGGGAGCCAGCAGGCAGGAGGCGCTGCGCGCCGTCGGGCCCGCCCTTGAGCTCGGCCTGACCAGCCTCCTGGTGTCCTACCGCAACGACGGCCTGGCGCCGTCCGCGGATGACGGACGCTACGGACTGGGCTCCACCGAGTGGCGTGACGTCGAAGCCGCCATTGAGTACGCGCTGGCCAACGGAGCTGAGGAGATCGTTTTGTTCGGCTGGTCAATGGGCGGCGCCATTTGCCTGCAGGCCGCCGACCTGTCGCGCTACCGGCACCTGATCAGGGCCATGGTGCTGGATGCGCCGGTCATCGACTGGGTGACCGTCCTGGCGCACCATGCGCGACTCAACCGGATCCCCTCGCTGGTGGGGCGTTACGGGCAGCTCATGCTGGGGCATCCGCTCGGGCGTCGGCTCACCGGGCTGTCCGCACCGGTGGACCTCAAGGTCATGGACTGGGTGTCCCGTGCAGTGGAACTGCGGACTCCCACCCTGATCATCCACAGCGTCGACGACGAGTACGTGCCCTATAAGCCCTCGGCGCTCCTGGCGGAAAGAAACCCGGAAATAGTCACCTTCGAGGCCTTCAGCCATGCCCGGCACACCAAGGAGTGGAACGTGGATCCCGAACGCTGGGAAAACGTGGTGAAGGCGTGGCTGCGCCAGCAGCTGGCGCCCCGGCTGAACCCGGGCGGGGTCCGGCAAGGATCCGACGGTGCCGTGGCGGACCGGGTTCAATAAGACCTGTTTGTCCGGGTGGCGCCAGTGGCTGAACCAACCGGGACGTGGTCTCAGCCGATGGGGTGACCCTGGCTGCAGGTGCTCTCGCCCGGCAGAATCTCGTGCCCTTGAAGACACGTCACTGATGGTGGTGGCGGGTTTTCGTGGGCAATAAAGAAGAGGCTGCTCTTTCCGTGGCTGATGGCGGTATCTTCGCGCCGGAGCCAGGAAGTGTGGTGGTTTTTCCCGGTGTCCTGGCCCGGATCATGCGGGGAGTGTTTGAATGGATTTTTGACCACGGTGACCGCGACCTTCCAGTGCCGTCGCTGCTTCTGCAGTGAACCGCCGGTACAACGATTATAGGCCCGCAGCAGGAGGATCAGCCGTGCCTGTCCGGGGCCTACGGGGCGGACAGCGAGCTGATGGGAGCGGTGACGGCGCCGGTGAGGCGGACGAGGTCTCCAGGGGCGAGCTCGATGTCCAGGCCGCGCCTGCCTCCGGAAACCAATAGTGTCTCGAGTGCCAGCGCGCTGCGGTCCAGCACTGTGGGGGAGGGTAGCCGCTGGCCCAGCGGGGAGATTCCGCCCAGCACATATCCGGTACGCCGCTGGGCGGCAGCGGGGTCTGCCATTGCCGCTTTCTTTGCTCCCAGGGCTGCCGCGAAGGCCTTGAGGTCCAGGGTGCCGCTGACGGGTACGATGCCCACCGCCAGCTTGCCTTCCACCTCAACCATCAGCGTCTTGAAGACCTTCGAGGGATCCATGCCGAGGACCTCGGCGGCCTCGGCGCCGTAACTGGCTGCGGAGGGATCGTGGGCGTAGGGGTGCAGCACAAAGGGAACTCCGGCTGCCGCCAGTACGGCGGTGGCCGGAGTTCCCTGTGCTGCGCTTTTGCGTCCCGTCAATGTTTTGGCAGCTAGGAGCGGATGGCGGGCGAAGCCGCAACCTTGCGTTTGATCCTGCCCAGCATCGCCGTCATTCCCCGCATGCGCAGGGGCGTGATGGCGCGGGTCAGGCCCAGCAGCTCCGGCATATCGTCGGGCACGGAGAGGATCTCTTCAGCGGACAGTCCGTCCAGGCCTTCATGCAGGACGCCGGCGAAACCGCGCGTGGTGGGAGCCTCCGGAGGGGCCTTGAAGAAGAGCCGCACGGCAGGTGCCGGCCCGCCGTCGTTCTTCTCCGTCTCAATGGTGAGGAACAACGGCGACTGGCACTCTACAACCTGCTCGAGCAGCTCGGGATGGTTGGTCAGCCGCTCAGGAAGCTCCGGCAATCCCTCGGAGAATTCCAGCAGCAGCTGCAGCCTCTCGGGTTCGGTCAGGGACTGGAAGTCGTCCACGATCGCTGCAAGGGCGGAAGGCAAGGCTTGAGTAGTCATCAGTCCAAGTTTACGCGGGACACCCGCGTTAGACTCCCACTGCCAGCGGAACGGAACCGCGCTCGGCGCCCTTCACGATGGGAACGCGCACGGCATTGCCCCACTCGGTCCACGAACCGTCATAGTTGCGGACGGACTCGAAGCCGAGGAGGTACTTGAGGGCGAACCAGGTGTGGCTGGAACGCTCTCCGATCCGGCAGTAGGCCACGACGTCGTCACCTTCGGTGAGGCCCGCTTCGCCCAGGTAGATGGCATCGAGTTCCTCCCGGCTGCGGTACGTGCCGTCGGCAGCGGCAGCGCGTGCCCAGGGGACGGACGCTGCCGTGGGGATGTGGCCTCCGCGCAGGGCACCTTCTTCCGGGTATGCGGGCATGTGGGTGCGCTGGCCGGTGTATTCCTCGGGGGAGCGGACATCGATGAGCGGGCCGGTGCCCAGGTGCGCCAGGACGTCTTCCTTGAAGGCGCGGATGGGGGTGTCGTCACGCTCCACCACGGGATAGTTACCCCGGGCCGGTGACGGCTTGTCCTTTGTCAGTTCGCGGCCTTCGGCAATCCACTTGTCCCGGCCGCCGTCGAGGAGC
Organism: Arthrobacter sp. sptzw42; assembly: GCF_059089685.1. Lineage (NCBI taxonomy): Bacteria > Bacillati > Actinomycetota > Actinomycetes > Micrococcales > Micrococcaceae > Arthrobacter > Arthrobacter sp. sptzw42. The sequence continues at coordinate 72,991 of NZ_JBNHEX010000006.1, read as the reverse complement.
CGCACGTCCTGGTGGCCGAAAAGGGTGAAGACCCACAGAGCGTAGGCAGCCCACCAGTTGGACTTGTCACCATAGATGACAATGGTGCTGTCCCGCGAGATACCCTTCGACGACGCCAGTTCGGAGAATGCGGTGCCGTCGACGTAGTCGCGGGTGACTTCGTCGTTCAGATCGGTGTGCCAGTCGATTTTTACGGCGCCGGGAATGTGCCCGGTTTCGTACAGGAGCACGTCCTCATCGGACTCCACCACAACCAGCTGGCCCTTTGCTACGGCTCCGTTATTGATGGCGGCAGCAAGCCATTCGGTGGAAACCAGGCGCTCGGGGTGGGCGTAGGCGGCAAACTTCTCGTTTTGTTCAACTGGGTAGGACATATTTTTGCCTTTCATCGAGAACACGGCCGACCCTTGGGACCGGCATGGGACCTTCTCCCACCCTAGCCACCGCCTCCGGCGGTGTCCGTTTTCCGTTAACAGGAGGAAATGTTGCCTTGGTCACGCTGCGGGGCCCGGGGGTCCGGTTCACCAGGGCCGGGTGGCGGGTTGCCGGTATCCTTTCTGGGGACCAACCACCAGCAGAACGGACCACCTTGGTACAGATCGAACAGCTTGCCGCCCGAACTCCGTCCGTATCGGTGGATGAGCTCCTTAAGGGATTTTTTCCCTCGCCACGCTTCGGCGAGGTCTCCTTTGCGAGTTACCGTCCCGATCCCAAGCAGCCCAGCCAGGCCCACGCCGTCCGTGCCCTCGAGGGTTTCGCCGGGGGCGTCGGGGCAGGTGACGGGGGCGGGCTGTTCAAGAAACTGTTCGCCAAAAAGGACACGTCCCGCGCGGGGATCTACCTGGACGGCGGGTTCGGCGTCGGCAAGACCCACCTGCTGGCCTCGCTCTGGCACGCAGCACCCGGGCCCAAGGCCTTCGGCACCTTCGTGGAGTACACCAACCTGGTGGGCGCGCTGTCCTTCCGCAAAACGGTGGACGCGCTGAGTGGTTACAAGCTCGTCTGCATTGACGAATTCGAGCTCGATGATCCGGGCGATACCGTGCTGATGTCGCGGCTGATGCGCGAACTTGCCGACGCCGGCGTGAAGCTGGCAGCCACCTCCAATACCCTGCCGGGCTCCCTGGGTGACGGCAGGTTCGCGGCGGTGGATTTCCAGCGCGAGATCCAGGTCCTCGCAGACCAGTTCGATGTGATCCGGATCGACGGCGAGGACTTCCGCCACCGCGGACTGCCGGCCGCACCATCGCCCCTGAAGAACAGCGAACTGTCCGCCCACATGAAGGCGGAGTTCGACGGCAAGACGGTGGCGCAGGACGAGTTCAGCACCCTGATTGCACACCTGGCCGGCGTCCACCCGAGCCGCTACCGCCAATTGATCGACGGCATTGACGGGGTGGTGTGGCGCAACGTCAATACCATCACCGAACAGGCGGTGGCCCTTCGGTTCGTGGTGCTGGCGGACCGGCTCTACGACAAAGACGTGCCCATCCTGGCCAGCGGCGTTCCCTTCGACAAGTTGTTCACGGAGGAAATGATGACGGGCGGGTACATGAAAAAGTACTTCCGCGCTGTCTCCCGCCTTACAGCCCTGGCCCGCGAGGGCCAAAACCACGAGCCGTCCTAGCCGGACTCAGCGTGGCGCGATATCAGTAAACGGACGGGCCCTGCCGGGACCCGGCGTCGTACGTTCCACCGCAGCCGGGGGGAGCGGGCGTTAAACGCCAAAGGTGCGGGCGCCGCCTCCCGGCGGGACCCGCACCCCGTTGACGTACTAGGGCAAAGCCCTGGCCAAATCCTTTACGGAGCCTTGTCAACCGGCGGAACCGGGTTGACCGGCGGAACCTGCCCGGGGGCAGGTGCCTGGCCCGAAGTTCCGTTCTTGTCAATGAGCTTGGAAGCGCCATGCTGGATCTTGCTGACGTGACCTGAGTACTTGCCTCCGGTCTTGGTGTCGACAAAATCACCGGCCTTGCTGATGCCGTTCTTGATGGCCTGCTCGTTGCCGTGGATAAGACCCTGAGCCTTGCCCTTTAGGTCGCCAATCAGTCCCACGAGCACCTCCCTTCAATCGCGGAGCCAGGTCGCTCCTCCGCCTAAGATCCTAGCCCTGCCCGGGAGGCATGCCAAGGTAAAAGGGGACTTTGAGCGTTCACCGCCAGCGGATGCAACTGCATCGGCAGGAAAGGGGCATGAAAAAAGCAGCTCCGGGGAGCTGCTGTGTGGGCGATACTGGGATCGAACCAGTGACCTCTTCCGTGTCAGGGAAGCGCGCTACCGCTGCGCCAATCGCCCGGAACCGGAAGCCCGGCTGATGGGATTGTGGGAAATAAGAGAGCGGACGACGAGATTCGAACTCGCGACATCCACCTTGGCAAGGTGGTGCTCTACCAGCTGAGCTACGTCCGCATATGAAGTACGCTCCAGCTACAGCCGGCCGTACTGCATGAAGCAAGTTTCCTTGCTTGGTGGGCGATACTGGGATCGAACCAGTGACCTCTTCCGTGTCAGGGAAGCGCGCTACCGCTGCGCCAATCGCCCATGTTTGTCCGGAATGACCCGGAAACCATGGTTTTCACCGAGGTGGGTACGGGATTCGAACCCGTGTATACGGCTTTGCAGGCCGCTGCCTCGCCTCTCGGCCAACCCACCGTGTAAGCGTCGATTCACAAAGAATCTTTGCCGTGACAGTGTCCTGCGAGCGGACGACGAGATTCGAACTCGCGACATCCACCTTGGCAAGGTGGTGCTCTACCAGCTGAGCTACGTCCGCATTTTGGAGGGCCGATTCGCTGCCGTTCCCGGCATTTCCTCGCTTTCCAACGAGTAAAAACAATATAGGAGGTTCCGGGATTCTCCAAATCGGCGGGTCTTTGTGAAGGAACAATGCCGCCGCTTCCCTGCAACGGCGTGGATTCTGCCGACTTACATGGGTGTAATTCACTAGGGCGCCCGGGCGTTCCGTCGGTTTATGGGCTGCTTGTGCAGGGGAGGGGGACGCCATTGTTTCCTGCTCAGCGCCGGCGCGTATCACCGGTCCTGCTGCACGGGCTAATGCCCCTTCTGCCGTCGGCGGGCGCCGATTTCCGAAATGGCTGCAAGGTCCGCTACCATTCAAATGCATCAGGGCGATTGGCGCAGTGGTAGCGCGCTTCGTTCACACCGAAGAGGTCACTGGTTCGAACCCAGTATCGCCCACCGCATATTGGTCCGTTTCCGCTTATCCGCAGCGGGAACGGACCTTTTTTGTGCGCCCGGACATTCTGTCAGCCCCCTGTGAAAGAGTCTTTGTTATGACTGCTCCACTTCTTGCCCACGCCACGGAATACGGGCGGATGTACGCCCGGTCCACCTCTGAGCATTTTTCCGTGCCGTCCATTACCACTGTGATCGGCCAGCAGCCGCACGGTCTTGACGGCTGGTTTGGGTATATGGGCGCGAGTAGCCTGGCGAAGGATCCGCTGCTGGCCGACTGCCTGGGCAGCCCTGCCAAAATCAAGCAGGCGGTCAACCGCGCGGCCAAGGCTGCGGAGACGTACCGGGACGAGGCCGCCAGGCGCGGGGACCGCGTCCACTTCTACTGTGAGCAGGTGGCCCTGCGTGCCCTCGGCCGGCCGCACGCCATGAGGGAAGCGCGCGAGGCCCTGGCGTCCAACGGGGAGGAAGCTTTTGCGGTCCGCTTCGATGAGTGGTGGGAGCTCTTCAGGGTGGAGCCCATTGCCCCGGAAATCACGGTCTGGAACAACGCGGTGGGCTACGCCGGCACCCTTGACCTGGTGGCGAGGATCAACGGACGGGTTTGCCTGATCGACTACAAAACCAAGGGCACCACCCGAGACGGCCTGGTTAAGCCGCTGGACGACAAAGTGGTGATGCAGCTGGTGGCCGGCATGAAGGCCGAAGAGAGCCTGGTGGACCCGGTGGCAGGGACGTGGGAGCCCTGGAAGTACGGCGATAACCCGGTCTTGCTGGCTGTAGCCATCGGCGAAACAGAGGTCCGCCCGGTACGCGCCAACCCGGACGTCCTCAAACACCACTGGTGGAAGTTCTGTGCCTTGCGGCGCGTCTGGGAGCTTTCCGCGGACACCCTGTCCGCAGGTGCGGCACTGCTGCCCATTGCCCCGCCGCCGCTGCCGCAGGCGCAGCCCGCCTGAGGGCGCAGGACCGGAACTGCCTGTTGTTCGTCTGCGCCTAAACTGGATTGGTCCCCTTTGCCGCCTACCTTAAGGAAAAACAGCCCATGGCTATTCTGAATATCCGCATCATCGGTGATCCTGTGCTCCGCACAGTGGCCGATCCTGTTACGGAATTCGGGCCTGAGCTGGCCAAACTGGTGGCGGACATGACCGAGACCATGGAAGACGTGGACGGTGCCGGCCTCGCCGCACCGCAGGTCGGGGTAAGCAAGAGGGTGTTCACTTACCGGATTGACGGCGTGGAAGGGCACATCATCAATCCGGTGCTGGAAAACAGCGAGGATTTCCAGCCGGACCAGGTGGAGGGCTGCCTTTCCATCCCCGGGTTGGGCTTCCCGGTTCGGCGTTTCCGCTCTACCCGCGTCACCGGCGTGGACATGCAGGGGAACCCCGTGTCATTGGAGGGCGAGGGGATGCTGGCGCGCTGCTTCCAACATGAGAACGACCACCTGGACGGGATCCTTTATACGGACCGGCTGGAGGGGGAGGACCGCAAGGCTGCCCTGCGTTCCATCCGCAACGCCAACTATGACTCCGTCACGGAACGGACGACGGCGAAGCGTGCCAAGACGGTCGGCTCAAGTTTTGGCGGTTCAAGCTTCGGCGGCACGGCGTCCGGGTCAAGCTTCGGTGCCGGCGCGGCTGGTGCCAACGGGTGAGGGTACTTTTCGCCGGGACACCCGCCGTCGCTGTCCCGTCTTTGAATGTGCTGGTCGAAGCAGGTTTCGACGTAGTTTCCGTGCTTACAAGGCCGGATGCTCCAATTGGCCGGAAGCGCGTCCTGACTCCGTCGCCTGTTGCTGCCCGGGCAGCGGAGCTGGGGATCCACGTCATCCACGCTGCCCGGATTGATGCGGAAGCCATCGGCAGGATCTCTGCGGTGAGCCCGGATGTGGCCGCGATTGTTGCCTACGGCGGACTGGTTCCCCCGGCCGCCCTGCCGATTCCCCGGCACGGTTGGATCAACCTGCACTTCTCCCTCCTTCCGTCCTGGCGCGGCGCGGCGCCGGTGCAGCGGGCTGTTATGGCCGGCGACGACGTCACCGGTGCCGTGACCTTCCAGCTCGAGGAAGGCCTGGACACCGGGCCGGTATTCGGAACCCTCACCGAAACGGTGGGCCCGGAAGATACCGCCGGCCAACTGCTGGAACGGTTGTCCCACAGCGGGGCGGTGCTCCTGGCCCAGACGCTTTCGGCGCTCGACGCCGGTAAGGCCGTTGCCCTTCCGCAAACGGGTGACATTTCCCTTGCCCCCAAGCTGACCCTCGAGGACGGGCGCCTCGATTGGAAACATCCGGCCCTGGCCATTGGCAGGCAGGCGCGCGGGGTTACTCCTGAGCCGGGAGCGTGGACGGTGTTGGATGGACAACGAATCAAGCTCGAGCCCGTCCGCCTGCGGCCTGACATCTCAGGTTTGGCTCCCGGGTCCCTGTCACTTCAAGGCAAAAGCGTCCTGGTGGGAACAGGCTCACACGGCGTCGAGCTGACCCGGATCCAGCCTGCGGGCAAAAAGATGATGGCCGCTGCCGATTGGGCACGCGGTATGGCTTCCCTTGAAAGCGTGGTGTTCGAATGAGCGGTTCCGGCGGCAACCAAAGCGGTCGCGGCAATGCCGGGGGCGGAGGCTCAGGCGGCGGGCAGCGCGGGAAGGGAGACGGCGGCCGCGGCAACGGCGGACCGCGGGATTCCAGCAATCGCAACGCCAAGGGCAGGGAACGGAACCGCAGCGCCCAGCGCAGTTTCACCGGCAATGCTCCCTCACAGCGCACGCGCAGGGCGGATCCGGCCCGGCTGGTGGCGTTCGAAGTCCTCCGTGCCGTGGCCGCCGAGGACGCGTACGCGAACCTGGTGCTGCCGGCACGGATCCGGCACCACGGGCTGGACAAGCGGGACGCCGGCTTCGCCACAGAACTCAGCTATGGGGCTCTCCGCGGCCAGGGCACCTACGACGCCATCCTGGCCCGCTGCGTGGACCGTCCGTTGGACCAACTGGACCCGGCCATCCTCGATGCCCTTCGGATCGGGGCCCATCAGCTGCTGGCCATGCGCGTCCCGGCGCACGCCGCACTGGACCAGACCGTTGGCCTGGCCCGGGCAGTCATCGGTGCAGGACCGTCGGCCCTCATCAACGCCGTCCTCCGGAAGGTCACTGCCCACAGCCTCGAGGAGTGGCTCGAGCAGTTGGTTGCGGGAGAAACCGACGAGACCAAGGTGGCTTCCCTCCGCTACGCCCATCCCGAGTGGATCGTCCGCGCCATGCGCCAGTCCCTCGTGGCACACGGGCGCTCTGCCTCGGAAATCACTGACCTTCTGGAAGCTGACAACGCCGCACCCGTAGTCAATCTGGTGGCCCTGCCCGGGATCGGAAACCTCGACGAGGCTTTGGAAAGCGGTGCCACCCCCGGTGAGCTGGTGGAGGGCTCTGCTCTCTCCAGCGGCGGAGACCTGGGCCGGCTTGCCTCGGTCCGGGAAGGCAGCACCAGGGTCCAGGACGTTGGTTCACAGCTGGTGGCACGCGCCATGGCTGCAGTTGACCTCGGCGGACAGCGGCAGGATGGAGCCGACGGGCGTCCCAACGCAGACGGGTCCGGGAGCCCTGCCGAGGCCTGGCTGGACCTGTGCGCGGGGCCAGGCGGAAAGGCTGCCCTGCTGGGTGCGCTGGCAAGCCAACGCGGCGCCACCCTGCTGGCCAACGAACCTGCTCCGCACCGGGCAAAGCTTGTAAGCCAGGCACTTTCGGCGGTGCCGCGGGATACCTGGCAGGTCCGCACCGGGGACGGCCGGGAGGTAGGGACGGAAAAGCCCGGGGTCTTTGACCGGGTGCTTGTCGACGTACCCTGCAGCGGGCTGGGCGCGCTGCGGCGCCGGCCGGAGTCGCGCTGGCGCCGTACTCCCAAGGACCTTGCAGACCTGGGGCAGCTTCAGCGTGACCTCCTCAAGTCGGCACTGGCAGCAGTCCGGCCCGGGGGAGTGGTGGCCTACGTGACCTGCTCCCCCCACCCGGCCGAAACCACGGCTGTGGTTACCGACGCCCTGCGCAAACGCGATGACCTTGAACTGCTCGAAGCCGGCCAGGCCTTGGACAGCGTCAGCCTGACCGGAAACCTCGGTGCCGGACATGAGTCAACCGCCCAGCTGTGGCCCCACATCCACGGCACCGACGCGATGTTCCTTGCCCTGATCCGCAAAATGCCCTGATCCGTTTAATTTGATCCGTTCAACCTGATCGAAAAGGCCGTGCCCGGCATGGAACGGGCCGGTAAAAACTGGCCACAAAAGCGCAACCCCTGAAAGGCTCCCCTGTGACGCAATGCTGCATTAACCCGAGCATCCTGTCTGCCGACTTCGTCAACCTTGAGGCCGAACTGCAGCGGATCAGCAATGCAGATGCCGTGCACGTGGACGTGATGGACAATCACTTCGTGCCCAACCTCACCCTCGGGCTGCCGGTGGTCCAGCGGATCCAGGCCGTGAGCCCGGTTCCGCTGGACGCGCATCTGATGATCGCCGACGCCGACCGCTGGGCCCCGGGTTTCGCCGACGCGGGTTTGGCCTCCGTTACCTTCCACGCCGAGGCTGCCATTGCCCCCATCAAGCTGGCCCGCGAGCTGCGCGCCCGGGGTGCAAAGGCAGGGATGGCGCTCCGTCCCGGAACTCCGGTGGAGCCGTACCTGGACATGCTTCCGGAGCTGGACATGCTGCTCATCATGACGGTGGAGCCCGGATTCGGCGGCCAGGCGTTCCTGGATGTGACCCTGCCGAAGATCCGCAGGGCAAGGAAGGCCATCGACGGCTCGGGGATTGGCGTGGCCATCCAGGTTGACGGCGGCATCACCGAGGACACCATCATCCGTGCTGCGGAGGCAGGTGCCAACGTCTTCGTGGCGGGCTCGGCGGTGTACGGTGTAGAGGATCCGGCCGCAGCCATTGACCGGCTGCGGGAAGCCGGGAGCCAAAAGTTACGCTCCGCGGCGGAATAGCCGGGAGCCGCACGCGGTTATGGCACAATAGCAACACACATACGTGCTCCGGGGTCGGTGTAAGTCCGAACCGGCGGTGACAGTCCGCGACCCGCGAGCCGGTGGTTTTCCTTCCGAGGAAGTCCCCGGCGGACGGTTGAACCGGTGAAATTCCGGTACCGACAGTTAAAGTCTGGATGAGAGAAGCACGTACAGCTGTTTCTGCGGCGTCACTCGACGCCGCAGCCTTCTGCTGTCGTATATCCCCGGAGCCATCGCGGTTCTAGAGGGAAGGAACGACACAAGCACTATGAACCTGCTGCGATGGCTCTTATCGGCCACCACTCCTGCTGCCGCCATGCCCGGCAGCACAACCAGCGAGGCCCCCGCATGACGGCCGAAGTCGTGACGGCCTTTACTGCTGCCGAAACCGCCGCCATGGACAAGGCCCTGAAGGCGGCCCTTCATGGTCCCCGCGGCGCGAACCCGTTGGTGGGCGCCGTCGTCGTCGATTCCGAAGGCCGGGAACTCGTCGCGGGTTTCCACCGCGGCGCGGGAACAGCCCACGCCGAGGCGGACGCCATTGCCCGGGCAGCTGCCGCCGGGCTTGATCTTTCCGGTTGCACCATGATGGTCACCCTGGAGCCCTGCAACCATATCGGCCGTACCGGCCCTTGCGCCCAGGCGATCATCGACGCCGGAATAACGGACGTGGTCTACGCCGTGGACGATCCCCATGATCCCGCCGCCGGCGGTGCCGCCACCCTTCGGCAGGCGGGCGTCCGCGTACGCAGCGGACTGGGTGCCGGCGAAGCACTGGACCTGAACCGTCATTGGTTTGAGGCAGTAGCCGCAAAACGCCCGTTCGTCACCCTGCACATCGCACAGACCCTGGACAGCCGGATCGCCGCTGAGGACGGCACCAGCCAATGGATTTCCAGTCCGGAATCCCTGGCTGACAACCACGCCATCCGGGGCCGCATCGACGCCATCCTCGTGGGAACCCAGACCGTGCTGGTGGACAATCCCCGTCTCACTGCCCGCGGCCCCGCAGGGACGCCGGCTCAAAAGCAACCATTGCGGGCCGTGATGGGGTTGCGGGACATCCCGGCAGATGCTGCCATCCACGGGAGCGACGGCCTGGTAACCCACCTGCAGACCCGCGACCCCCAGGAAGCGCTGGCCACCCTTTACGGTTCCGGCATCCGCCACCTGATGGTGGAGGGCGGATCAAGCATCCTCAGCGCGTTCCTCGCCGCCGGGCTCGTCGACGAACTCATCATCTACCTTGCCCCCACGCTGCTGGGTTCCGGAACCCCCGCCCTCACCGGCCTGGGCATCACCACCCTCGCCGATGCCCAGCACTGGGAGTGGGACCCGTCCGACGGCGGGGCCGTCCGCACGCTGGGCCGGGACCTCCGGCTCCACCTCCGACCGCAACGCGCCGTTGCCCCAGACCCACAACCGTCCCGCCCCAGCGCGGAGCAAGCCCAGGGAGGCTACTGATGTTCACCGGAATTATCGCCGAGCAAGGGCACGTTCTGTCCGTTCAGAGGGACGGGAACGCCAGCGCCACCGTCCGGCTGCACGCCCCCGGCACTACCGAAGGCCTCGGTCTGGGCGGGTCCATCGCCGTCAATGGCGTATGCCTCACTGCCACCGAAATCGACGGCAAGGAATTCAGCGTGGACGTGATGGGGGAGACCCTCGTCCGCAGCACCATCGGTGAGTTGGCTGCGGGGGATGCCGTCAACCTTGAGCGTTGCGTCCCTGCCGGCGGAAGGCTGGACGGGCACGTGGTGCAGGGCCACGTGGACGGCGTCGGCGTGCTGGTCGAACGCGAGCCCCTGGGCAACTGGGAAAGGCTCCGGTTCGGGGTGCCAATCAACCTGGCCCGTTACATCGCGGAAAAGGGATCAATCGCCATCGACGGCGTTTCACTCACCGTTACCATGGTCAGCCACGCAGCTGAACAAAGCCCCTGGTTCGAGGTGGGACTCATCCCCACCACCCTTGCCGAAACCGGCCTCGGTGCCAAAAGCACCGGCAGCAGGGTGAACCTGGAGGTGGACGTCCTGGCCAAGTACACCGAGCGGCTCCTCGCGTTCAGCACCCCCGCTCCTGCCGCTGTTGAGGGAGGAACACCGTGAACGCCGCCGTCGGATTCGAAGCTGACGTGGCCGGCGCTGCCGTCCCCGCTGCCCCGGGAGGAGCTGCCGTGCCGTTAAACACCATCGAGGAAGCTGTGGCGGCCATGGCCGCCGGAAGGCCGGTCCTGGTCGTGGACAACGAGGACCGGGAAAACGAAGGCGACATCATCTTCGCGGCCCAGCACGCCACACCCGCGCTGATGGGCTGGACCATCCGCTACAGCTCAGGAGTCATCTGCGTGCCGCTGTCCGGCGAGCGCGCCGACACCCTTGCCTTGCCCCCCATGGTGGCTGTCAATGAAGACGCCAAAGGCACGGCCTACACCGTATCCTGCGACGCCGCCGTCGGCGTCAGCACCGGCATCTCCGCCACCGACCGTGCCCTCACCGCCCGGGTTCTTGCCGATCCGCGGACAGGGCCGGCGGCCGTGACCCGTCCTGGGCATATTTTCCCGCTCCGCGCAGTTGACGGAGGTGTGAGGGAACGCCCGGGCCACACCGAAGCTGCGGTGGACCTGTGCCGCCTTGCAGGCGTCGAGCCCGTAGGCGTTATCGCCGAAGTGGTGTATGACGACGGCGAGATGATGCGCCTGGACGGGCTCCGGGTGTTCGCGGCGGAGCACGGCTGTCCACTGATCTCCATTGAGGATTTGGTGGCCTACCTTGCAGCAGGGACAGGCGGCGCTCCGGTTCAGGGCGTCCGGCCGGTACCGGCCGGGGAGAAGGAGGAACGATGACGGTATCTGCGGCCAGCAATGGCCACTATCAGAACGGCTATCACCCGGAGCGGACCGGCAGCGGAGTGGTGCCCCATCCCGTCAGCGGCGGGCCCATCGTGCAGCTGCCCACCGCCTTCGGCGACTTCGTGGCCCAGGCCTGGACCGATCTCGTCACCGGCGCTGAACATCTGGCTGTCAGTTCCCCCAACCCGCCCCGGGACGGCAAGGCGCCCCTGGTGCGGCTCCATTCCGAGTGCCTCACCGGTGATGTGTTCGGATCGTACCGCTGCGATTGCGGCGAGCAGCTTGCGTACGCCCTGGAACTGATCCGTGAACAAGGCGGTACCCTGCTGTACCTGCGCGGCCAGGAGGGGCGCGGCATCGGCCTGGCAAACAAGATCAAGGCATACGCGCTGCAGGAGGCAGGCTTTGACACGGTAGAGGCCAACGAGCAGCTGGGGCTGCCCGTGGACGCCCGGTGCTACAACGCCGCCGCCCAGGTGCTTGCCGAGATGGGCCTTCACGAGGTCCGCCTGCTGAGCAACAACCCGGACAAGCAGAACAGATTGGCCAGGGCCGGGGTGAAAGTGGTGGAGATGGTTCCCACCGAAGTCCCTTCCCGGGACCAGAACCTCCGCTACCTCCAAACGAAGAAGGACAGGATGGAGCACCGCCTCCTCCTGGACACCCACGTGGCCCCCGTGCCTGTTGCCAGCCCCACTACCTTTACCCACCAACAAGACTGAACGGAACAGCACTGACTTATGAGCGGACACGGCGCCCCCGATATCGACCTCACCACCCTCAACCCGGACGAAACGTCCCAGCTGCGGCTGGCCATCGTTGCGGCCAGCTGGCACACCCAGATCATGGACGGGCTCCTGGATGGCGCACTTCGCGCCGCCAAGGACGCCGGGATCGCCGAGCCCACCGTCCTGCGCGTGCCGGGCAGCTTTGAGTTGCCCGTCGCAGCCGCGCGGCTGGCACCGCACTTCGACGCCGTCGTCGCCCTCGGCGTCGTGATCCGCGGCGGTACGCCGCACTTCGAGTACGTCTGCCAGGCGGCGACGTCAGGCCTCACCGACGTGAGCGTGCGCACGGGCGTTCCGGTGGGCTTCGGAGTCCTGACCTGCGACACCGAACAGCAGGGCCTGGACCGCGCAGGCCTTCCCGGCTCAAAGGAAGACAAGGGCCACGAAGCCGTCACGGCGGCGCTGGCCACCGCCGTCGTCCTGAAGCAGTACAACAGCTAGCAATCTGCGCCGCGGCGGGCGCGGTGTGTCTTCACTCACATCGTGCCCGTCATCCAGCGGCCCGACAGGCGCCCTGCACGCCGCAGCAAGTAGGCTGGAGGGCGTGAAGAATTTCGAGACGCTGTTCGCTGAACTCAGCGAGAAGGCAGCCACCCGCCCGGAAGGCTCCCGCACCGTCGCTGAATTGGACTCCGGTGTCCACGGCATCGGCAAGAAAGTCGTTGAGGAAGCAGCCGAGGTATGGATGGCTGCCGAATATGAATCCGATGAAGCGGCGGCCGAGGAAATCTCCCAGCTGCTGTACCACCTGCAGGTTCTGATGCTCGCCAAAGGCCTGACCCTGGAAGACGTCTACAAGCATCTGTAGCCACCGGTCCGGCGTGCCTTTGCCGCCGGTGCCCGCCGTGGCCTGCATTGCCTGACTTCTTAGACCTCCCGAATCCAGAAAGATTTCCCATGCTGCGAGTAGCCGTCCCCAATAAGGGTTCCCTGTCCGAAGCCGCCTCCGCCATGCTGTCCGAAGCCGGCTACCGCCAGCGCCGCGATACCCGCGAACTGGTCATGGTTGACCCGGACAACGACATCGAGTTCTTCTTCCTCCGTCCCCGCGACATTGCCGTTTATGTAGGCCAGGGAACGCTCGACGTCGGCATCACCGGGCGGGACCTGCTGCTGGACGCGGAGGTGGAAGCCGAGGAACTGCTTCCGCTGGGATTCGCTGCCTCCACTTTCCGCTTCGCCGGTCCGGTAGGGGATTTCGCCAAGGTGGAGGAGCTGGAGGGCAAGCGGCTGGCCACAAGCTATGACGGCCTGCTCCGCGGCTACCTGGCCGACCGCGGCATCAACGCCAAGGTGGTGCGCCTGGACGGCGCCGTGGAATCCTCGGTCCGGCTGGGCGTTGCGGACGCCATCGCGGACGTCGTCGAGACGGGCAACACCCTCAAGGCAGCAGGGATGGAGATTTTCGGCGAACCCATCCTGAAGTCCGAAGCCGTCCTGATCCGGCGGACTGAAGGTGGAGGCGCCGCGAACGGCACCACCAAGGAAATTGAGGTCCTGATCCGGCGCCTGCAGGGTGTGCTGGTGGCCCGCCAGTACGTCCTGATGGACTATGACATCCGCAAGGAACTCGTGGAACAGGCCGCTGCCCTGACGCCCGGCCTGGAATCACCTACGGTTTCTCCGCTGCGGGATTCTGAATGGGTTGCGGTGCGTTCCATGGTGCCCAAGCGGGAAACCAACCGGATCATGGATGAGCTGTACGACCTTGGCGCCCGCGCCATCCTGGTGAGCAGCATCCACGCCTGCCGTATCTGATTCCGCCCGCCCAGCAGCACTCCCGCACCACAGAATTCCAGGAGTTCCCATGGCAGTAGCCGTACGCGTCATCCCCTGCCTCGACGTCGACGCCGGGCGCGTCGTCAAGGGCGTAAACTTCGAGGGTCTCCGCGACGCCGGCGACCCCGTGGAACTGGCCCACCGCTACGACAACGCCGGCGCCGACGAACTGACCTTTCTTGACGTCACCGCCTCCTCCGGCAACCGCGAAACCACGTTCGATGTGGTCCGCCGGACCGCCGAGGAGGTCTTCATCCCGTTGTGCGTCGGCGGCGGCGTCCGTGGTGTGGCAGAGGTGGACAAGTTGCTGCGTTTCGGTGCGGACAAGGCCTCCATCAACACCGCAGCCGTTGCCCGGCCCGATGTCATCGACGAGATCACACGGCACTTCGGCTCCCAGGTCCTCGTCCTGTCCGTCGATGCGCGGCGCACCCGCCCCGGGTCCCGGCCCACGCCGTCGGGCTTTGAAGTGACAACCCACGGCGGACGCACCGGCACCGAAATCGACGCCGTCGCATGGGCAAAGGAAGCCGCCGACCGGGGTGTGGGTGAAATCCTCCTCAACTCCATCGACGCGGACGGGACCAAGGACGGCTTCGACCTCGAGCTCATCAACCTGGTCCGGGCCGCCGTCAAAGTGCCCATCATCGCCTCCGGCGGCGCGGGGGAGCCGGCACACTTTCCGCCAGCCGTCGCAGCCGGCGCTGACGCCGTACTGGCCGCATCAATTTTCCACTGGGGCCCGGACGACATGATGTCCCAGGTCAAAACGGCCATCAGGGAAGCGGGCTTCGAAGTACGCTAACCCAACTGACTGGCAGTTGTTGTCGTTTTGGACGCTGATAACGACAACAACTGCGAGTTAGTTTGGTTAGAGTCCCACTTCGGCTGACTGCAGAAGCGCGACGGCGTCCGGCTGGCCTTCGAAAGTGACCAGGGCGTGCCGTGTTCGGCCGTGCGCGTGCATGAGCAGTTCGCCCGGCTCGCCGACAATGGCTACAGAAACGGGGGCGCGCTTGGCAACATGCCGCGGTCCTGAAGGCCGCACCAGCACGATGCCCAGGTCTACTCCCCGGTACAGGATGGCCGCGCGCTTGACGAGTTCATCCCACAGGGCGTCCGAATAGGCTTCGTCCAGTGCCCTCGGCGCCCACCGGTCCACTGCGCGCCGGACGTCTTCGGTGTGGACGAAGTACTCGATCAGGTTGGCGCTCTCATCCAGCCCCTTGATCTTCAGGGGCGAAAGCGCAGGCGGCCCGGCACGGAAAGTGTTCACCAGCCGGGTGTAGGCCTCGGCCGTGGTCAGCTTTTCTGCGAGTTTTGCGGTGGCCTGGTCGGACGCTTTTGCCAGCCGCTTGATGATCAGGCCCAGTCCCACGGCGGCTTTGCGTTCGCGCAGGTAAAGGTGCGCGGCGAGGTCCCTGGTGCGCCAGCCCTTGCAGAGCGTGGGCGCGTCAGGACCGGCCGCAATGAGGGTTTCGGCCAGGACTTCTCGGGACGGATCAACGAAATGCATCACTTGGAAAACTAGCACGAGAGCCGCGCAGTTGGGCAGCACGTCCACAGGGGCCGGCCTACCTTCGTTCACACAGGAATCGGGGCAGGGCCAAGGCACTAGACTTGACCTGATGTCTGAGCAGCCCACCCCCACCGCAACCCCTGATTCCACCGTGCCTGCAGCGCCAGCTGCAGTCCCGGAGGCAACGCCCTCCGCAGGGACGGGCAGCCCCCTTCCCAAGGAGCTGGCAGCGGCCCTCAAGCGCGACAGCTCCGGCCTGGTGGCCGCCGTCGTGCAGCAGTTCGATACCAACGAGGTGCTCATGCTGGGCTGGATGGATGACGAGGCACTGCACCGCACCATGACCAGCGGCCGCGTCACCTTCTACTCCCGTTCCCGCCAGGAGTACTGGCGCAAGGGAGACACCTCCGGGCACGTGCAGTGGGTTAAGTCCCTGGCCATGGACTGCGACGGCGATGCGCTGCTGGTGCGCGTGGACCAGGTCGGTGCCGCCTGCCACACCGGCACCCGCACCTGCTTCGACGGCAGGGACCTCGCAGTCACAACAGGCCAGGCAGTCTGACCTTCATCCGCACGCTGCTGCGGAGCGCGGGGGAGGGCTGGCCAACCCCGCAAGCACACCAACAGGCGCCGGCTCGGCC
Source organism: Arthrobacter sp. sptzw42 (assembly GCF_059089685.1). NCBI lineage: Bacteria > Bacillati > Actinomycetota > Actinomycetes > Micrococcales > Micrococcaceae > Arthrobacter > Arthrobacter sp. sptzw42. Next base: position 57,216 of record NZ_JBNHEX010000006.1, on the reverse strand, counting down.
GGCCCCTACTAGAACAGGCGGAACAGCATAACCATGCAGGACCTTGGAATCATCACCCCGGGCCTTGAGGAGTTCCGGGAACTTGCCGCCCACAGCCGCGTCATCCCCGTGCGCCTCAAGGTACTTGCCGACGCCGAGACCCCCATCGGTTTGTACCGGAAGCTCGCGCAGGGTCAGCCCGGAACGTTCCTGATGGAGTCCGCTGCAGTGGGCGGTGCATGGTCCCGTTACTCCTTCATCGGCGCGAGGTCCCGGGCAACACTGACCACCAAGGACGGAAACGCGCACTGGCTGGGCGAGCCCCCGGCAGGCGTCCCGGTGGAGGGCAGCCCAGTGGATGCTGTCCGTGACACCATCGAGGCGCTCCGCACCGAAAGGTTCGACGGCCTGCCGCCCTTCACCTCCGGCCTGGTGGGCTTCCTCGGCTGGGAAACAGTGCGGCACTGGGAACGCCTGGTGAGCCCGCCCGAGGATGACCTGCAGCTGCCGGAAATGGCGCTGAACCTCGTCACGGACATGGCCGTGCACGACAACGTGGACGGCACGGTGCTGCTGATCGCCAACGCCATCAACTTCGATGACAGCTCCGAGCGCGTGGACGAGGCCTGGCACGACGCCGTGGCGCGGGTCAAGGCCCTCCTGGCCAAAGTCAGCACGCCCGTGGCGCAGCCCGTCTCCGTGCTTGCGCCGGCCGCGCTGGACTTTGCCTCCAGCGTTCAGGAGCGCTGGGACGAAGCCGAGTATTTGGCCGCCCTGGACCGCGGCAAGGAAGCCATCGTTGACGGCGAGGTGTTCCAGGTGGTGATTTCCCGCCGCTTCGAGATGGAGTGCCAAGCTTCCGCACTGGACGTCTACCGGGTGCTGCGCAACACCAACCCCAGTCCCTACATGTACATCTTCAGCCTTGAGGATGCCGAGGGCCGGGAGTACTCCATCGTCGGGTCCTCGCCGGAGGCCCTCGTCACCGTCACCGGCGAAGAAGTCATCACGCACCCCATCGCAGGATCCCGCCCGCGCGGCAGGACGGTGGAGGCGGATAAAGCACTCGCTGAGGAGCTCCTGGCGGACCAGAAGGAACGCGCCGAACACCTGATGCTCGTGGACCTTTCCCGCAACGACCTTTCCAAGGTATGCGTGGCCGGGACCGTTGACGTCACGCAGTTTATGGAGGTGGAGCGTTTCAGCCACATCATGCACCTCGTCTCCACGGTGGTGGGCCAGCTCTCACCGCGAGCTAAGGCGTACGACGTCCTGAGGGCCACGTTCCCGGCCGGGACACTGTCCGGAGCGCCGAAACCCCGCGCCCTGCGGCTCCTCGACGAGCTCGAACCGCACCGCCGCGGCATCTACGGCGGCGTTGTGGGATACCTCGACTTCGCCGGGGACATGGACATGGCCATCGCCATCCGCTCGGCCCTGCTCCGCGGCGGACGGGCTTATGTCCAGGCCGGCGGCGGCATCGTGGCCGACTCGGTCAACCCGACGGAAGCCCTCGAAACCGTGAACAAGGCCGCGGCGCCGCTGCGGGCCGTGCACACCGCGGGCTCCCTGCAGAACATTTCCGCCGATTCATTGCCGGGCAGGACAGAATCCTGATGCAGGACCAGGACCAGGACAAAGGCCAGGCAGCAGGGCAGCCAACCGGCCGGAAGCCCTCCGGCACCCGGGCCTGGGCACGCAAGTCCACGCTGGTGCTGCTCGTAGCCGTCCTGGCGCTGGCCGTTTTCGGCACCACCACCCAAACGTGGATGACTGTCACGCTGGACCCCAACCAGGTGGGCCAGGCCGGCGCCGCGCAAACGGCACTTGAGGTCCAGGGCAGCAAGGCCGCCACCGCCGTTACCGCGCTGGCCCTGGTAGCCCTGGCGGGCGGGCTCGCCGCAGCAATCGCAGGCAGGATCGCCCGGTTGATCATCGCCGGCATCATCGTCCTCGCATCGGCAGGGATTGTTGCCGCCGCGGCCACCGTTCTGGCCAATCCGCTGGCCGCAGCCCAGGGGGCCATCGCGGCCGCCACCGGGATTACAGGCAGCAAGGCGGAGGTGGCCGTCACCGCTTTCCCGGTGTTCGCCGTCGTTACCGGCTGTCTGCTGGCCCTGGCAGCCCTGCTCATCATTCCCGCCGGGCGGCACTGGAAAACCAGGACCAAGTACGACGCACCTGCCGCGGGCAGCACCGCCGCCGCGGCAGGTCCGGTGGACGAAATTGACAGCTGGGACCGGCTTTCCCGTGGCGATGACCCTACCTAAGCCGGTGCAACGCCGTCCGGCGCACGCGGGCAGGCCGCCGATACCCGGCCACCGGCCAATAAATGGCAGAATGTAAGCAGTATCCACCCTGAGGAGATTTTCCATGAGCAAAGCACCTGCATCCGTATCCAAGTCAGGCACCCGCACCGTGGCCCCCGGCGCCATTGACCACAGCCAGGAACTCGGCCACGGGAACAGCCCCGCGGCCTGGACCTGCGTCATCGTGATGCTGGTGGGCGCACTCATCGCTTCGATCGCCTTCGTGATCGCCAGCACTCCCATCTTCATCGCCGGCATCGGCGTGATGGTGATTGGCCTCATCCTCGGCTACATCATGCGCAAGGCAGGCTACGGCGTCGAAGGCAGCAAGCTGAAGAACTCCGGCCACTGATGGCAACTGTTCTCGATGACATCAATGCCGGTGTCAGGGAGGATATGGACGCGCGGAAACGCCAGGTTTCCCTCGCTGAACTGAAGGACCTGGCCCAGGCCGCGGCACCTGCCCGCGATGCCTGGGCTGCGCTCGGCGGGCCCTCCCCGTCCCGGGAACAGCTGAAGGTCATTGCGGAGATCAAACGCCGCAGCCCCTCCAAGGGCCACCTCGCCGCCATCGGCGATCCGGCGTCCCTAGCGAAGCAGTATGCCGACGGCGGCGCCTCCGTTATCAGCGTGCTCACCGAACAGCGCCGCTTCAACGGCGCACTCGCAGACCTGGACGCCGTGCGTGCCGCGGTTGACGTTCCGTTGCTGCGCAAGGATTTCACGCTCGACGAGTACCAGATCTGGGAAGCGCGCGCACACGGGGCCGACCTGATCCTGCTGATCGTGGCAGCGCTCTCCGACGCACAGCTCGCCGAGTTCTCCGCGCTTAGCCACGAGCTGGGCATGAACGTCCTCGTGGAGACCCACACCGAGGAGGAAATCGAGCGGGCCGTCGCAGCCCGCGCGCGCATCATCGGCGTCAACGTGCGGAACCTGAAGACGCTCGACGTCGACCGGTCCGTTTTCGCCTCCCTGGCAGGCCAAATTCCCGCCGAAGCCCTCGTGGTGGCCGAATCGGGGGTCCGCGGCGTGGACGACGTCACGCACTACGCCGCCAGCGGCGCCAACGCAGTCCTCGTGGGCGAGGCGTTGGTCAGCCACTCCACCCCGCGTGAGCGGATTGCTGAATTCACGGCGGCAGGGGCCGCCGCCATCGCTGCCCGCCGCTGACCGGAGCGCCCCTGCACACCCTGTGGGCAGGGGCTGTTTGCCGCCCGGCGTATTCTGTTCCGGCACCGCTGCCGGAACCTCACACACTTACTGAATGAACAACTTCGAACAGGACGGGTCTGATGGTTGACGCACCCTCAGCGAACGCTGACAACAATGCCGCGGAAGCATTCCTGCAGGGCGGCTCCCTCAAGCATGCTCCGGGACCCTACTTCGGCAGCTACGGCGGACGCTGGATGCCGGAGTCCCTGATCGCCGCCTTGGACGAACTTGAGGAAACCTTCGACAAGGCGAAAGACGATCCCGAGTTCCGGGCCCAGATCACGGACCTGAACAAGAACTACTCCGGGCGTCCCTCACTGCTGACCGAAGCCAAGCGCTTCTCGGAGCATGCCGGGGGAGTCCGGATCTTCCTCAAGCGCGAGGACCTCAACCACACCGGTTCGCACAAGATCAACAACGTCCTGGGCCAGGCGCTGCTGGCCAAGCGCATGGGCAAGACCCGCGTCATCGCCGAAACCGGTGCCGGCCAGCACGGGGTGGCCAGCGCCACCGCCGCCGCCCTGATGGGCCTGGAATGCGTGGTGTACATGGGCGCGGAGGACTGCCGGCGCCAGGCGTTGAACGTAGCCCGCATGGAGCTCCTCGGTGCCACCGTCATTCCGGTCACCAGCGGCTCGCAGACCCTCAAGGACGCCATCAACGAGGCCCTCCGGGACTGGGTGGCCAACGTGGACCACACCCACTACCTGCTCGGCACTGCTGCCGGCGCACACCCCTTCCCCGCAATGGTCCGCTACTTCCATGAAGTGATCGGTGAGGAAGCCCGTGCCCAGATCCTGGAACAGGAGGGCAGGCTCCCTGACGCCGTCTGCGCCTGCATCGGCGGCGGCTCCAACGCCATCGGCATCTTCCACGGCTTCCTTGACGACCCGTCCGTGAAGATTTACGGCTTCGAGGCCGGAGGCGACGGCGTCGAAACGGGCAGGCATGCCGCCACCATCACGCTAGGCAAGCCCGGGGTCCTGCACGGCGCCCGCTCCTACCTCATGCAGGACGACGACGGCCAGACCATCGAGTCCCACTCCATCTCCGCCGGCCTGGACTACCCGGGCGTCGGCCCGGAGCACTCCTACCTTGCCGACATCGGACGGGTCAGCTACGAGCCCATCACGGACAGCGAAGCCATGGACGCCTTCAAGCTCCTGTGCCGCACCGAAGGCATCATCCCGGCCATCGAGTCCTCCCACGCGCTGGCCGGCGCCATCAAGGTGGGGCAGCGGCTTGCTGCCGAAGCCGCAGCCGGCGGCGGGACTGCGGAGGACAAGATCGTGATCGTGAACCTCTCCGGCCGCGGCGACAAGGATGTGGCCACCGCAGCCGAATGGTTCGATCTGTTGGACAAGGACTCCGCCGAGGCGGAAATCGGCAAAGAGGGGGAGCAGCTGTGACCACTGCACAGACCATCAGCAAGTCAGCGGCGGCCATCGACAAGGCCCGCGCGGAAGGCCGCGCCGCGCTCATCGGCTACCTTCCCGCCGGGTACCCCAGCGTGGAGCAGACCATCGCCGCCGGCATAGCCCTGGCGGAGAACGGTGCCGACCTCATCGAAATCGGCATCCCCTACTCCGACCCCGTCATGGACGGCCAGGTTATCCAGGCCGCCACCACCGAGGCGCTGGCCAAGGGCTTCACCGTGCGCCAGGTCTTTGACGTGGTGGCAGGCATCACCAGCAAAACCGACGCTGCCGTCCTGGTGATGACCTACTGGAACCCGGTGGTCAGGATGGGCGTGGACGAGTTCTCCCGGCGCCTGTCCGAAGCCGGGGGAGCCGGGCTCATCACCCCGGACCTCATCCCGGACGAGGCAGCCGAATGGATGGAAGCTTCGGACAAGTACGGCCTGGACCGCGTGTTCCTGGTTGCGCCGTCCTCCACCACCGAGCGCATGCAGCGGACCGTTGACGCCAGCCGCGGCTTTGTCTACGCCGTGTCCATCATGGGCGTCACCGGCGCGCGGACCTCCGTCAGCACCGCGGCCAAGGACGTTGTGGCCGCCGCGCACGCCGCCGGCGCCCGACGGGTCTGTGTCGGGCTGGGCGTGTCCAACGCCGGGCAGGTCCGGGAGATCGCCGCCTACGCTGAAGGCGTCATCGTGGGCACGGCCATCGTGGCAGCCATCCGCGACGGCGGCGTGGACGCCGTCGCTGCCCTGACCAAAGACCTCAGCACCGGACTGACCAGGGAAGAAGCCTAACCTCATGCAGACGCTCCTTTCCGCGGCCGCGATGGTGCCCGCCAGCATCCCCAGCCCTGACTGGTCCGGCTTCGACATTCCCCTGCCCTGGGGGACGCTGCGCATCCACGCTTACGCGCTGTGCATCCTGGCAGGCATCGTGGTGGGCCTGTGGCTGACCTCGGCCCGCTGGGCCAGGCGGGGCGCACCGGAAGGCAGCGTCTGGGACATCGTTGTTTGGGCGATTCCCTTCGGCATCATCGGCGGCCGCCTCTACCATGTGGTGTCCTCACCGGACGCGTACTTCGGCCCCGGCTTCGACGGCACCGGGGACCTCTCCCTGATCCCGCAGATCCAGCGGGGCGGGCTCGGCATCTGGGGCGCCGTTGTCCTGGGCGTCGTGGGCGCGTGGATCGGCTGCCGCCGCAGCGGCGTCAAGCTCAGCGCCTTCCTGGACGCCGCAGCACCCGGGCTGCTGCTGGCCCAGGCCGTGGGGCGCTGGGGCAACTACTTCAACCAGGAACTGTTTGGCGGCCCCACCACCCTGCCGTGGGGGCTGCAAGTCGACGCCGACAACGCCAACTTCCCTGCAGGAGTCCCCGCCGACACCCTGTTCCACCCCACGTTCCTCTACGAATCGCTGTGGAACCTGGCCGGCGTCGTGATCCTCCTTGCCCTGGACCGGAAGTTCAACTTCCGCCGCAGCAGGCTGTTCTGGCTTTACGCGATGTACTACACCCTGGGCCGGGTCTGGATCGAAGCCATGCGGATCGACGACGCCGAGCAGATCTCCCTCTTCGGCATCACCACCCGGCTGAACGTCTGGACCAGCATCTTCGTTTTCCTGGCCGCCCTTGCCGCGTTCATCCTGCTGGGAAGAAAGAAGCGGACGGAATCGGAGAGCGTGTACCTGCCGGGCCGGGAGCCGGTGGAAGACCTGGACGGCCGGCCGAACGCCGGTGCAGTGACAGCCGCGGGCAGTCCAGTCCGTGATACGGACTCCGTTGTCTCAGATAGTGAATCGCGTGATAATCTCCCTGATAACCAAAGCGGTTCCCGGCATGCTTCCGTCCCCGCGGAACAAGCCAAGGCTGCGCCGGCGGGCCGCAAGCCCGGACAGGACGCAACCGCTGCCGGAAGTTCCGGCAGCACGGCCACAGGAACCGCGCCGGAAGCCGGCACTACCAAGTAGCGCGCAGGCCAGGCAGGGCAGCGGAGCCACCGCTCGAAGCGCCCAATCACCACAGCGTCGTGGCAGCGGGGCCACCCTGGACAGCATAGAGCTGCTGTCCGGTGTTGCCCGGGGCAGGGGCCTGCTTAACTGTTAGTTCAGCAGGCCACGCTGACCTACAATTTCCAGTAATCAACACTTTGTTGTGCCCATAACCGCGGCGCCGCACGAGTGGGGCCAACGTTGTCCCTTCCATACGCACGATCAGGAGGAAGGACGTCTCCCATGACCCAAACTCTTCACACTCCCAGCTGGTCTGAACCGGATCAGCCGGAGGCTGCCATGTCGCCGTTCAAGCGTTTCGCAGCCCTCCCGGAGGCAAGCGGGCTGTACAACCCGGAGCAGGAGAAGGACGCCTGCGGTCTTGCGATCATCGCCACCCTCCGCGGCGAGCCCGGCTATGACATCGTGGACGCCGCCCTCACCGCCCTGCGCAACCTCGAACACCGTGGTGCCGTGGGCGCGGACGAAGGCACCGGTGACGGTGCCGGGCTCCTGATGCAGATCCCGGATGAGTTCTTCCGCGCGGTCACCGAGTTCGAACTTCCCGCCCCCGGCCAGTACGTGGCCGGTACCGCTTTCCTCCCCGCCGAACAGCGGGAGGCCGACGCCGCCAAGGCAGGCATCGAGGGCCTCGCCGCTGACGAGGGCCTCAAGGTCCTCGGCTGGCGTGAGGTGCCCATCGTCGCCGACCTCGTCGGTGCCATGGCACGCGCCTGCATGCCCTACTTCTCCCAGCCCTTCCTGGCGTCCGCCACCGGCGAAGAACTGGACCGCAACGAGCTGGACTCCCGCGCCTGGCGGATCCGCAAGCGCGCGCAGAACAAGTTCGGCGTGTACTTCCCGTCCCTGTCCTCCCGGACCATCGTGTACAAGGGCATGCTCACCACCGCCCAGCTCGAGCCGTTCTACCCGGACCTCTCGGACAAGCGCTTCAAGACCAAGCTCGCGATCGTCCACTCGCGCTTCTCCACCAACACCTTCCCGTCCTGGCCTCTGGCCCAGCCGTTCCGCACCATCGCCCACAACGGTGAGATCAACACCGTCAAGGGCAACCGGAACTGGATGCGCGCCCGCCAGTCCCAGCTCGCCAACCCGCTGCTGGGGGACTCGCCGGAAGAGCTGTACCCCATCTGCACCCCCGGGGCCTCCGACTCCGCGTCCTTCGATGAGGTGGCCGAGCTGCTGTGGCTTTCCGGCCGCCCCATCACGCACTCGATCATGATGATGATCCCCGAGGCGTGGGAAAACCACGCCACCATGGACCCGGCACGGCGTGCGTTCTACGAGTACCACTCGCTGCTGATGGAGCCTTGGGACGGTCCGGCGGCTGTGTCCTTCACCGACGGCAACCTCGTCGGCGCCACCCTGGACCGCAATGGCCTGCGCCCCGGCCGCTACTGGATCACCGAGGACGGCCTGATCGTCTTCGCCTCCGAGGTGGGCGTCATCGACGTCGAGCCCTCCAAGGTGGTCAAGAAGGGCCGGGTGTCCCCGGGCAAGATGTTCCTGGTGGACACCGGGTCCGGCCGCATCATCGACGACGAAGAGGTCAAGGCCGAAGTCGCTGCCGCCAACCCGTGGGCGGAATGGGTCAAGGACAACCTGATCGACCTCAACGACCTTCCCGAGCGCGAGCACGTGGTCCACACGGCCGCGTCCGTGAACATCCGCCAGCGCACCTTCGGGTACACCACCGAAGAGCTGAAGATCCTGCTCGGCCCGATGGCCCGCACCGGCGCTGAGCCGCTGGGCGCCATGGGATCGGACACCCCGGTTGCCGTGCTGTCCAAGCGTCCGCGCCTGCTCTTCGACTACTTCGTGCAGTCCTTCGCGCAGGTCACCAACCCGCCGCTGGACGCCATCCGCGAAGAGCTGGTCACCTCGCTGACCTGTGCCATCGGCCCCAACGGCAACCTCCTGGACACCAAGCAGGTCCGCCAGCCCCAGATCCAGCTGCCGTTCCCGGTGATCAACAACGACCAGCTCGCCAAGATCGCCAACATGGAGGACGCCGAAGGCTTCCGCGTAGCCATGAAGGTCCGCGGGCTTTACCGCCCCGAAGGCGGCGAGAACGCCCTCCGCGCCCGGCTCACAGAAATCTGCGAGCAGGTCTCCGGCGCCATCAACCGCGGTGTCCAGTACATCGTGCTCTCCGACCGTGACTCCAATGCGCAGTGGGCGCCCATCCCGTCCCTGCTGCTGGTCAGTGCCGTACACCACCACCTGCTGCGCAGCGCCAACCGCACCAAGACCGCTCTGGTGGTCGAGGCGGGCGACGTCCGCGAGACGCACCACGTGGCGGTCTTGATCGGCTACGGCGCCTCCGCTGTCAACCCTTACCTGGCCATGGAATCCGTGGAGCAGCTGATTGCTGCCGGCGACGTCACCGGCGTCACCCCGCAGGACGGCGTCTACAACCTGATCAAGGGCCTGGGCAAGGGCGTCCTGAAGATCATGTCCAAGATGGGCATCTCCACGGTCGCGTCCTACACCGGCGCCCAGACGTTCGAAGCGCTCGGCCTGGGCCAGGAGCTGGTGGACGAATTCTTCGCCGGCACGCACTCGCAGCTTGGCGGCGTAGGCCTGGACGTTATTGCCGCCGAAGTCTCGGCGCGCCACCAGATGGCGTACCCCGAGGGCGGCATTGAGCAGCCGCACCGCCCGCTTCTGGGCGGCGGCGAATACCAGTGGCGCCGCGACGGCGAGCCCCACCTGTTCAACCCGGAGACTGTCTTCCGGCTGCAGCACGCCACGCGTGAGCGCCGCTACGACATCTTCAAGGCCTACACCAGGGGAGTGGACGATCAGTCCACCAACCTGATGACCCTCCGCGGCCTGCTCAAGTTCAAGAACGAGCGTCCTGCCGTTCCCCTCGAGGAAGTGGAGCCGGTCTCCAGCATCGTCAAGCGGTTCTCCACGGGTGCCATGAGCTACGGCTCCATCTCCCAGGAGGCCCACGAGACGCTGGCCATCGCCATGAACCAGCTGGGCGGCAAGTCCAACACCGGTGAGGGCGGGGAGGACGTGGAGCGCCTGCTCGATCCCAAGCGCCGTTCCGCGGTCAAACAGATCGCTTCCGGCCGCTTCGGCGTCACCAGCCTGTACCTGACCAACGCCGATGACATCCAGATCAAGATGGCGCAGGGTGCCAAGCCCGGCGAAGGCGGCCAGCTGATGGCGCAGAAGGTCTACCCGTGGGTGGCCCGCACCCGCCACTCAACACCCGGCGTCGGGCTGATCTCCCCGCCCCCGCACCACGACATCTACTCCATCGAGGACCTCGCCCAGCTCATTTACGATGCCAAGCGCGCCAACCCCTCGGCCCGGGTACACGTCAAGCTCGTGTCGGAAGTGGGGATCGGCACCGTGGCGTCCGGCGTGACCAAGGCGAAGGCCGACGTCGTACTCGTCTCCGGCCACGACGGCGGAACGGGCGCCTCGCCGCTGAACTCGCTCAAGCACGCCGGTGTCCCGTGGGAGCTCGGCCTGGCCGAGACGCAGCAGACGCTGATGCTTAACGGCCTGCGCGACCGCGTGGTGGTGCAGGTGGACGGCCAGCTCAAGACCGGCCGCGACGTTGTGATCGCCGCTTTGCTGGGCGGCGAGGAGTTCGGCTTCGCCACCGCCCCGCTCGTGGTGGAGGGCTGCATCATGATGCGCGTCTGCCACCTGGACACCTGCCCCGTGGGCGTGGCCACCCAGAACCCGGAACTGCGGGCACGCTTCAGCGGCAAGCCCGAATTCGTGGTCAACTTCTTCGAGTTCCTCGCCGAGGAAGTCCGCGAAATCCTGGCAGAGCTGGGCTTCCGCAGCCTCGAAGAGGCCATCGGCCACGCCGAGGTCCTGGACACCCGCGAAGCCGTCAACCACTGGAAGGCCGACGGCCTGGACCTGGATCCGATCCTGCACGGGCTGGAGTTCGACGACGACGCCCCGCTGCGGAACATGACCGGCCAGAACCATGAGCTGGACAAGCACTTCGACCAGCGGCTGATCACCATGGCCACGGAAGCCCTGACGGACCGCAGCCCGGTGAAGATCTCGGTGGACGTGATCAACACTGACCGCTCCGTGGGCACCATGCTGGGCCACATGGTCACCAAGACCTTCAGCACGGACGTCCTGGCCACGGACACCATCGATGTCACCCTCAGCGGCACCGCCGGCCAGTCCCTAGGCGCCTTCCTGCCCGCAGGCATCACGCTGCGGCTGTTCGGTGACTCCAACGACTACGTGGGCAAGGGCCTGTCCGGCGGACGCATCATCGTCCGGCCGGACCGTACCAATGTGTTCAAGGCGGAGACCAACGTCATCGCCGGCAACGTGATCGGGTACGGCGCGACGAGTGGTGAAATGTTCCTGCGGGGCCAGGTGGGCGAACGCTTCCTGGTCCGCAACTCGGGTGCCACCGCCGTCGTCGAAGGCATCGGTGACCACGGCTGCGAGTACATGACCGGCGGCCAGACGCTGATCATCGGCCGCACCGGGCGCAACTTCGGCGCCGGCATGTCCGGCGGCACCGCCTACGTCCTCGACCTGGACACTGCCCGGGTCAACAAGGACGCACTGCAGTCCGGCGAACTCCAGCTCCGCGGGCTGGACGCCGAGGACCGCGACATCGTGCACGGCCTCCTGGTCAAGCACGTTGAAGAAACAGACTCCCAGCTGGCTGCGCGGCTCCTCGAGAATTTCGATGACACCGCTGCCCGCATCACCAAGGTGCTGCCGCGCGATTACGCGGCTGTGCTGCAAACCCGCCTCAACGCCATTGAAGAGGGCCTGGACCCCGACGGCGAAGAAGTGTGGTCCCGAATCCTGGAGGTAACCGGTGGCTGATCCACGCGGATTTCTGAAAGTACGCCAGCGTGAAACCCAGCCCCGGCGTCCCGTTCCCGTCCGCATCATGGACTGGAAGGAAGTATACGAGGCGCAGGAAAAGGGCACCCTGAAGGCCCAGGCCGGCCGCTGCATGGACTGCGGCGTCCCGTTCTGCCACCAGGGCTGCCCGCTGGGCAACCTCATTCCCGAGTGGAACGACCTCATGTGGCGGGACAAGGGCGAGGAAGCCATCGAGCGGCTCCACGCCACGAACAACTTCCCGGAGTTCACCGGCCGGCTGTGCCCCGCCCCGTGCGAGGCGTCCTGCGTGCTGGGCATCAACCAGCCTGCAGTAACCATCAAGCAGGTGGAAGTTTCCATCATCGATGAGGCCTGGGACAACGGCTGGGTCAGCCCGCTGCCGCCGGCACGCCTGACCGGAAAGACCGTTGCCGTCGTCGGCTCCGGACCTGCCGGCCTTGCGGTCGCTCAGCAGCTGACGCGCGTGGGCCACACCGTGGCCGTGTACGAGCGGGACGAGAAAATCGGCGGCCTGCTGCGCTACGGCATCCCTGACTTCAAGATGGAAAAAGAGCAGGTGGACCGCCGCGTCGAGCAGATGAAGGCGGAAGGAACCCGTTTCCGCACCGGTGTAACGGTGGGGACGGACGTGACCTGGGAGCAGCTGCGCAGGCGCTACGACGCCGTCGTGGTTTGCACCGGCGCTACGGTGCCCCGTGACCTGCCCATCCCGGGCCGGGACCTCGAGGGCGTCCACTTCGCGATGGACTTCCTGGTGCCGGCAAACCGTGTAGTAGCGGGGGAGACGGTGGAAAACCAGATCCACGCCCAGGGCAAGCACGTGGTGATCCTTGGCGGCGGCGACACCGGAGCAGACTGCCTCGGCACCGCCCACCGCCACGGTGCTGCCTCGGTGACCACCCTGGCCATCGGCAAGCAGCCCCCTGCTGAACGCGCGGGCCACCAGCCGTGGCCAACGTTCCCCACGCTGTTCGAGGTGGCCAGCGCCCACGAGGAAGGCGGCGAACGCACCTACCTCGCTTCCACGGTTGAGTTTGTTGGCGAAAACGGCCAGCTGACCGGAGTCAAGGTGGCCGAGACGGAGTTTGTTGACGGCAAGCGCCTACCCAAGGCCGGCACGGAGCGGATCATTCCCGCGGACCTGGTCTTCCTGTCCCTCGGGTTCACCGGTGCTGAGCCTGCCGGGATCACCGAACAGGTGAAGGCTGAATTCGACGGCCGCGGCAACGTGTCCCGCGACGGCTACTACATGACCAACACCGAAGGCGTATTCGTGGCCGGCGACGCCGGGCGCGGCCAGTCACTGATCGTCTGGGCCATCGCCGAAGGACGCGCCGCCGCAGCGGCAGTGGACAAGTTCCTGATGGGCAGCACCATCCTGCCGGCTCCCGTGGCGCCAACCGACAGGGCCATCGCCGTCCTCTAGCGCAGCATCAAGGGTTCACCTCCACGACGACTTAACCAATGCAAGTGACCAATAGGGTAGGTATATGAGACGCGCAAAAATTGTGGCTACGTTCGGCCCGGCAATTGCCAGCTACGAAAACACGCTCGCGGTGCTGGAGGCCGGCGTTGACGTCGCCCGCATGAACATGAGCCATGGTGACTACACCGTGCACGACAACACCTACGAGAACGTCCGGAAGGCTGCCGCCGATCTCGGCAAGGCCGTGGCCATCATGGCTGACCTGCAGGGGCCCAAGATCCGTTTGGGCCGGTTCGTTGACGGCCCGCACGCCCTGGCCGTTGGCGACACCTTCACCATCACCACGGAGGACGTTCCCGGCACCAAGGACATCTGCTCCACCACGCTGAAGAGCCTCACCGAGGACGTCAACGTGGGCGATGCCCTGCTGATCGACGACGGCAAAGTGGCCCTGCGTGCCACAGCCGTTGACGACGTCAAGGTTGTTGCCGAGGTGACAGTGGGCGGCATGGTGTCCAACAACAAGGGCATCAACCTGCCCGGCGTTGCCGTCAACGTCCCCGCCCTGAGCGAAAAGGATGAAGACGACCTCCGCTGGGCCATGCGCCGCGGTGTTGACCTGGTTGCCCTTTCCTTCGTGCGTGACGCCTCAGACATCACCCGGGTGCACGAGATCATGGACGAAGAAGGCCGCCGGGTGCCGGTCATCGCCAAGATCGAAAAGCCCCAGGCCGTGGAGCAGCTTTCGGAGATCATCGACGCGTTCGATGCCATCATGGTGGCCCGTGGCGACCTGGGCGTGGAACTGCCGCTGGAGGAAGTGCCGATCGTCCAGAAGCGTGCCATCGAACTGGCCCGCCGCTGGGCCAAGCCGGTCATCGTGGCAACCCAGGTCCTGGAATCCATGATCGACAACCCCCGCCCCACCCGGGCCGAGGCCTCCGACTGCGCCAACGCCGTCCTGGATGGTGCCGACGCCGTCATGCTCTCGGGTGAGACCAGCGTGGGCAAGTACCCGATCGAGACCGTCAAGGTGATGGCCCGGATCATCGAGTCCACCGAGGTCCACGGCCTTGAGCGCGTACCCCCGCTGGGGACGAAGCCCAAGACCCGCGGCGGTGCAATCACCCGTGCCGCCGTCGAGATCGCCGACCAGCTGGACGCCAAGTACATCTGTGCGTTCACCCAGTCCGGCGACTCCGCCCGCCGCCTCTCCCGCCTGCGCCCCATCAAGCCGGTCTTCGCGTTCACTCCGGTGGAGCAGGTCTGGAACCAGCTCGCGCTGACCTGGGGGATTCAGCCGGTGCTGGTCCAGATGGTGGACCACACGGATGAGATGACCGCGCAAGTGGACCGCAGCCTTCTGGAGATGGAACTCGTCGAAGATGGCGACCTGGTGGTCATCGCCGCCGGTTCCCCTCCCGGAAAAGCCGGCTCCACCAACTCGCTGAAGGTGCACAAGGTGGGCGACCTCGCTGACACCGCCCGTGTTGGTGAAGCGGTCAGCAACAAGGAAAAGCTCGGCCCCTGGCCGGAAAAGAAAAAGAAGGCCTAGGCTTTCGAGCAGCGAAAAGGACCCCTGCCGGTTGGCAGGGGTCCTTTTCGCTGGCTTCGTTGGTTGGGCCTGCTGGAACCAAAAGGCCCAACCCTTTGGCTGCTAGTTGACCTGGTTGATGATGGTTTCGGCGACCTCGCGCATGCTGAGGCGGCGGTCCATCGAGGTTTTCTGGATCCAGCGGAAGGCTTCGGGTTCGGTGAGGCCCATCTTGGTGGTGAGCAGGCTCTTGGCGCGCTCCACGAGCTTGCGGGTGGCGAACTGCTCCTGGAGGTCGGAGACTTCGCTCTCGAGTGCCTTGATCTCCTCGTGGCGGGAGAGTGCGATTTCGAGTGCCGGGATAAGGTCGGCAGGGGTGAAGGGCTTCACGACGTAAGCCATGGCCCCGGCGTCGCGGGCCCGCTCCACCAGTTCCTTCTGGCTGAAGGCGGTCAGCAGGACCACGGGGGCGATGCGGGCCTTGACGATCTTCTCCGCTGCTGAGATACCGTCCATGACGGGCATCTTGACGTCCATCAGGACCAGGTCCGGCTTCAGTTCCTCGGCAAGCTGCACAGCCTTTTCGCCGTTGTCCGCTTCGCCGATGACGTCATAGCCTTCGCCGCGCAGGATTTCGATGATGTCGAGGCGGATGAGGGTTTCATCCTCGGCCACAACGACGCGGCGCGCCGGCTGGGACGTGGGTTTTGACTCCGTCTGTTCAGTCACGGGATCTCCTTGGAAAGGTACGGCGGGGACACCACTATCTTAGGTGCGCCCGGTCCCGTACTTGATCTGCATGGTCAGTTGCGGCGACGGCGGCGCGATTCTGGAATTCAGCCTATCTGCATGTAGAGTAATTCCGCGTACGTGAAGCGATCGCGTTGCTCACAATCAGCTGTGGGCGTACCGTTTTACTTCATGTATTCCGCGCCCGAGTGGCGGAATTGGCAGACGCGCCGCACTCAAAATGCGGTATCGAAAGGTGTGTGGGTTCGAGTCCCACCTCGGGCACAGTGTTATCGCAGGTCAAGGGCTATTTGCCTTCCTACTGTTGACAAAGCTTGACATTCGCGGATCGTGTCTTCTGATTTTTCCGTCCGTTCGGATGTAGGGCGCGCGCGGGGCGCCGTCGCCGACCGTGGCACCACGATTGGCTGCCGAAGATCGAGGAATGGGTCGAAAAAACCATGGGTCGGATCCGTGCCGATGTCGTTGATGACAAGGTCGTAGCGATGGGCTACCGGGTGTCGGACGGTTCCACGCGCCGTGCCGTCTCGCAGGTCAAGGAGGAGTACCTGCGCGGGAAGAAGCGGCTTCACCGTCCTTGGATCAGCGAGCCGGGTGCCTGGCTGCAGTACGATTTCGGCGACGGGCAGGTCATTGACGGGCCCGGACGGTGCTGTTCCTGACTTGGTGCAGGTTCCGCATCGTGATCCCGTTGCGGGACCGGACGCGCCGCGCGTTTCCTCGGCTCTGGACCGGTCCTTTCGGCTGCTCGGCAGGACGCCGACGTATGTGCTGACCGATAACGAGAAAACCGTCACCACCATGCATGTGGCCGGGGTGCCGGTCCGTATTTAGCAGACCCTGGCGTTCGCCAAGCACTACTCCGTCGACGTGCTCACCTGCCAGCCGGCGAATCCGGCATTCAAGGGCGGCGTCGCGTCGTCCGTGTAGATCGCCAAGACACATCTGGTGCCAAAGACACCGACTTGCGAAACGCATACGACTCGTTCGTCGGCTCGAGGCGGCTTGTACAGTGTTCGTGGACCAGCTCAACGGCCGCGAGCACCGCGCCACCCGCCACCGCCCGATTGATATGCTCGCGCAAAGGAGGTTGCAGTGGTGGATCTCCGTTTCAGCTTCCAGCTCGACAGGGGCGGGTTGTGAGCTGGACTCCTGTCGGCGAAACCAGTGGGCCCAGCAGAGATTACCGCCCTATTTGGAGTATGCACATTGCACTGACCGGGTGGTTGCCGTCGTGGCATCCACTCGTCCGTACCTTCCGAAAGCGAACGTCCTCGAGGGGGGCAGTGCTGTGATCGCGCCTTCAAGCCCCGTAGGTAGGATTTCGTTGCTGGTGTTCGCGCGCTTACATTGCTCTAAAATCCGACGAGTTGACTAGTACAGTTTGAACAACGCTGGGCGATACCACGGCGGCCCAAGATCTAAACCTGCCGCAGTTCAAGAAGGGATGGCGAAGGTCAGCATGCCGTTGCAGTGGGTGGAGAAACGTTTCTGGTTTCAAAGCGGGCCAGAGTCCCCGAATATTGACGGCTTTCTGCCCGATCCTTCGCACACGTTTTCAGGCGTCGAGCTCGGTACTGACATACTCGGCCTTGGGGACCTGCTCGATATCCGCAACCTAGCCTTGCTCGGACCCCCGGGCTCAGGAAAATCCAAGTTCCTGAGAAGGCATCGACCGCTGATAGCCCCTGAGAGCGCCGCCACTGCCTACTTTCTGGATCTAGCAACCATTGGATCAGAAGATCGGCTGGTACGTGAACTTCGCAATGCACTTCCGACGGCTGATACATCAGACCAGACTGGCGAAATCTGCCTGTTGTTGGATTCTTTCGATGAAGCCCAGCAACGCATCCCCCATTTGGCGTCAATGCTGATGGCGGAGCTCGACGAGTTCCCTGAGGATAAACTCTGGCTGCGAATTGGATGCCGAACGTCCGAATGGCCTTCACACATGGATGCCTGGATGAAGGAACGTGCGGATGCACAAGTCGTCGAGTTTGCTCCGTTTCGCCGCAATGATGCCAAGCAGGCCGTAGCAGCACTAGAGGACCCAGAAGCCTTCATTCAGGCAATTGAAAGCCGCGGATTAGCACCGTTGGCAGCAATGCCGCTCTCACTTGAACTCCTTTTGAGGAGTTATGAAAGCGTGGGCGAAATCCCTGGTAGCCGGGTACAGGCCTATGCAGCAGGACTCCTGGCCATGTGCGATGAACACAGCCCGCAACGCCGCGTTGGGCGCGCGGTTGGGGCTCTTCCCTCAGAAGTCCTAACTGCAGGTGAGTCTGCTGCCGCGTGTATGCTCTTCGCCGGACGGGAACGCCTTTGGACAGGACCGGTCTCGGATGCAGATGTCACTGATCTTTCTGTGGATGAACTTGGAAGATTCGCGACAGGGGAGGGGCGGGCGCGGACATTTACAGTCGACACTTTAGAACAACTTTGGCGCTCAGCCCTGTTCCAAGGGGCCGGCGCAGGCGGCCAGAGATGGGCGCACACGACATTTCCAGAATTCCTCACGGCACGCTGGTGCATTAACCGCAGCTTGCATCGAGCGCAGATCAAGGCACTGTTGTTTGCTCCAGATGGGAAGATTTTCCCGCGAATGCGGCGCTTGTCCGCTTGGCTCATCTCAATGGAGTCCTCTTCCTTCGCCTGGATCTGTGAAGAGGATCCCGAATCCGTTGCCGGCGAAATTGACGTTCCCGACGACCAGCTTCGCTCGACTGTCGTCAAGGCCTTGCTAGAGCATGTCAGAACGGGATTCTTCATTCGCGACTGGGGAACGGACTACGCCAATCTTCGCCATCCCGGGCTAGGGCAGCAGCTTCGCCCGTTCTTTAAAGCGGTAGAAGATGAAGTCCGACTCGTAGCGATACAGCTTGCGGCTGACGGTCATGCAACTGACGTCCAGGACGATCTACTTGCCCTTGCCGTCGATCCTTCGGAACCTGAATATCTGCGTTACAGAAGCATCATTGCGCTTCGTGACTTGGACTGGCACGGACACGAGCTAGCAAGTCTGTTGGAGAAGCCCAGCATCTTGGGTGAGGACAGCCGGCGAGAATTGAGGGGGGCTATCCTTGACGCCTCGTGGCCTCACAATATGTCTACACCCCAAGCATTAAGGCATATTAATGTACCGGCAACGCCGTGGTTCATGGGTCACTATTCCCTTGCGATCCATCGAATTGCCGGAGGACTTACAGGGCACGACGTTGAGGCGGCGGCTGCTTGGTTGGACTTACCCTTGGCAGCTGACGAGTGGTTTTCAGAACTCAGGAATGCTGCTCTTGCTTTATGCGCAGACTATATGCACGTCGATGAGGCCCGGACTTCAGCAGTTTCAGCCGTCCTCAGGAATCTACGGCTATACCAACCCGCATTTGGGTCGTTAGGGCTTTCCTGTGCCTGGCCGGATGAACGGCGGCGGGCCTTGTTGCTCGCTGTGATACATGATGCATCCGAAGACGAACTATTCTCACTGCTATCCGAGGGGAGGCGTGAGGGGCTGCTGCATATCGAGGACTTCCCTTGGCTGGTCGAGCAACTCGACCAAGCTGACGATAATCTATCGCCAAATTTGCTGATCCTCCTAACCCACATGTTCAATCCCGATCGTTTCGACCACGCCAATTGCTTGGCCAGCCTGCCGCGAGAACACAAGTTGGTAGCAGGACCCCTGGCGAACTGGTGTGAGGTGATAGTGCTTGGTTCTCCTCGCGCCCAAGAGCTCAGGGAAGCGTGGAACCGCCTTTACAAGTCACCAACCCGGGCGGAGCTCTCAACCGACGCCGAGGACGATCAGATAGAAGAATGGATTACCTCAAACCTGAACAAATTTGAGGCCGGGGAACTTGCAGCCTACGCACAAGCACTAGAACTGGTCACGGTCCCGCCCGGAGCGCGACACTACCGGGCCCCGTTTCAGCCGGACCTCACAAAGCACCCGAGATGGAATGCTTTGAACCAGACCACTCGTGAACGATTGATTGCTGGTGCACCGGGATATCTTGCGAAAGCGAGGTGCCAACCAGACATTTGGGAAGACTCTGAACTTCGTTCGAGCGTCGGAGACGCCGCTTACAGGGCATTGATTCTATTGCTGCGTTCTGGAAATGAACTGGACCAGCTTTCAGAACAGACGTGGAAAGAATGGGCTCCCGCGATCATCAGTTGGCGTCCTTCGATAAATGGTGCCTCATCGGAGGATCACGAGATCCTTGTTTCCAAGGCTAAACCTTACGCTCTGCGGGTTCTTGTTCGGGCGTTGCTTGTGATTATCGACGATACTGCCAAACACGGACGTCTTCCCTTCGTTCGTGAGGAATGTGACCTGCTTTGGGACGAGGAACTTGCTGCAGCACTGACCACTATGCTCGATAAAGGCCTGTCAAGCGCGACAAGTGAGATTGCAAGCATACTAATGAAGCACGATCGCGGCCGTGCCCGGCCGATACTGACTGCTTGGGCACAACTAGAGAACGGTGCCGAGTCGAGAGCGATATTGGCGATGGAGATTCTTCTCGCCCTTGACGCAGCGACCTCCTGGCCGATCATCAAAAATGCACTAGAACAGCGGCCCGAAACAGCCCGCGCTGCCGTGCTCAATCTGGCGGACCGGGATAAGAATCACCTGGATCTGACCGATGAGCAGCTTGGCTACTTTCATGTTTGGATGGAACTGAACTTTCCGCGGGAAGAGGACCCGGAGACGCAAGGGGCACATACCGTTACTCCAAGGGAACAAGCCGGCAGATGGCGCGACCGCCTCATGGAGATACTTGTTGAGCGGGGAACACCTGAGTCGGTTCAGGCATTACGGGACTTTGCCGGGCAGAAGCCCGAGGAGTCCTGGCGCCAAGGTGTGCTTGCTCGCGCCTTGCGTTCTCATCGCGAATCGAGGTGGCAACCAATCGACTTGGATGTGCTCTCCCAACTTAGCCGTGACAGTGTCAAGCGGCTAGCACGAACAAGCCAGGAACTCCGGGAGATCGTCCTCGAAGCCCTCGCCGCGATTCAGGAAAGACTCATAGGAGAAACACCTGAATCTCATCTGCTATGGGACACCCGTGTTATGCGTCCAAAATCAGAGGATGAAGCGAGCGATTATCTGCTGCACCGACTACGCGACCTACTGGGGCAGGTCGTTGTAAACCGAGAGGTCCAAGTGCGGCGTAATTCTCGCAGCGGGATCCCCGAGCGCACAGATCTTCTCATCGAAGCGCCTACTGCCTCCGGCGAACCATCATTGAAAGTAGTGATCGAAACCAAAGGGGCGTGGAGCAACGAACTCTATACTGCAATTCCGAACCAGCTTATTGGCCGGTACATGAGAGATTTCCGGCCAGCCGAGGGCATATACCTCGTTCTTTGGCCGGATGTGGATTCATGGTCATCTACCCAAGGGAATGAGGACAGACGGCGATTGATGAACTTGAACCGAGGGGAGACGGAAGCTGTCCTCGATCAACAGGCCGAGCGGGGATCCGCCGAAGGCCGTCAGGTACGGGTAAAGCATTTGGATATCTCTTATAGACGCCCAGCAGCTTGACAGCTGAAAGCCCGCTTCGAATCTTCACCGCGAATGACTTACGACAGCAAGACCACCGTGGGGCTTTGCTAATTCGTTTCTTGCGAACTAGAGGCCTACTTCGACTCCGTCAGGATCACCCGAAGGCCATTATCCGGGTGGTAAGTCCATGTGGCTGAGAACTTGTCCCACGACGCTTTCTGCATGCCGTCTAAGGCGCGGGTCGCACTAATTTGACTGAAGACACTATCCGGCATTGCAACAGCGGTGAAAACACATTTAAAGTCTGTGTCGCGGAGGCCGGTGACTTTGAGGATGTTGGCGTAGGTGGGGTCCTCGGGTGCGCCTTTCATTGTCATCGTATGGTCTGAATCCCCGAGCGTGGCGTATTCACTGAAGACACTGCTGTCGCGCCTGCAGGAATGGCGCGCCTGGTGAATTAGAGACTCGGCAGGGGCGGAAGTTGTAGCATTGGAGGCTGTTGGGCTTGATGCTTCCGAGGTCCCTCCACAGCCTGCTAGCGCCAACATCACAAGCGGGACCGCCAACGCGTAGCGCTTCCTGGGATATGCCTTCACGCGCTTACGGCGAACACAGCCTGGGCTGCATAGTGGATTGAAATGCATTGCGTTCAAAGTTCCCCCGGGTCTGTCGATGTCGAAACAACGTCAGGCTAACCGTCTAGGCAAGAGTCGCGCGGGTTCCTGCATAAATCCTGAGCGACTCTTTCGGTATTCGACGCGCAAGCTCTGCGAGAGCTTAGCCCAGCCGCCGTTACCGACGGCGCCGCCGAGCGGGGGTGGCTCTTTGCCGTTTCCATTGGGACCGGGTGCGGGACAATGGCGTGCCCCATCATGATCCGTTGGGGAAGGTGCAGTTTGAAGCGGCACCCCTTCAGGGGGCCACCCCAAGGCGGCGCTAATCTCACAGATGGCACTTAGGGTGAGCCGCCAGCCCGAGGCGGGCCCGCTCTTGCCGGTCGAGGCGGCGTGTTACTTTGAGCGTCTGTGCAGTAAAAAGTCGTCCTCGATCTTGAGCACCAGTGACACCATCATGCGGAGAAGCTGCATGTAGGATGTCCGGTGAGCGGACTCGTCGCGGGGGTCCGCGTTGGTGCCGTGGAGGTACCTATTGCGCAAGTCGTGGCCGTCGCCGAACTCACTCCTGTTCAGGAAGAAGTTGAAGTAGCTCGCTTCGGCCGAAGTGAGGAGCGTCGAACCGAACTCGAGCCATCCTTTGTCCACCAGGGATACCGCGGCCGATTCCTCGAACCCATAGTGACCGAAGGGGCCTGCTCCATACTTGTGGACGTCCTGCAGGACTCGGATCATCGGCAGGGAACTGAAACAGATCACGCCATCGTCGAGCGACATGAGGCCTTCCGCGATCAGCCAGTCGACCGGCTCTACCTGGTAGTGGAGCAGATCCGTGTAACGGACCTCGTGAGTCAGGACCAGCTCCACGAACGTCCTGGCCCGAAGCTCATTGTTGACGTAGGTGATCCTCGATTGGTCATTGAACAGAAGATGGAGCGCGGCGTCGCAGTCCCGGCTTTCGGCGCGGCTCAGGTGCTTCCGGTCGACCAGGCTGGGGATATTTCCCCAGGGGCGAGGGGCCGACGTCATCTGCAGGAGCTCGCGGTCAAGTTCGCCATCCTCGCAATAGAGTGTGAATTGCTTGGTGACGCTCTCCATCTCCGCGCAAATATGCCGGCAGCGTTCGAGGTATGTGCTGCTCGAGGTGGAAGGCGCATAGTCGAACCCAGCGGCATCGAACGCCTCGGCGAGGTACTCGCGAAAGTACCAAGCGATCACATCTTCGACTTCGACGCCCTCTCGTTGGAGAAAGTCGTAGTAGGCCTCGGTGCCGAGAATGGTCAGGCAGTCGCGGTGAGCGAAAGCGCCTCCTCGACGGTAGGCGTCCTTTCCTGACACGCGCAGCCCCTCCAGGGTGCCGATCTGGCTCCTGAAGGAAGGGAGGGCTAGCAGCCCGCGTCCTTCCGAGTACCCCACCATGTCCCAGAAGTTCGCGAGAACGTGCAGCGACTCCATCGACGACTTCAGGTGCAGGCCGCCGAACGTGCGCTGACGGAGGGTTCTGGTGTCCTTCCGTTCCACGCGGTCCAGGACGGGCTCCCGCTGCTCCGGGTCGATTCCCACGGCGTACCCTGTGCTCATGGACGTGTGCGTCTTGTCCTCGAACAAGGCCCGAACGAGGTCGGCCTTACGACGCCGTGCCGCCAGGCGGATTTTGGGGGTGATGCCGTGCTCCAGCTTGTCCTGCGCGTTCGCGATGGCCTCGACGTAGTTGAGATGTGGCGATTCGCTGTCGATGTAGCTCTGCAGGATCTGTTGCGAGTCGGCGGTAGTCAGGCTTTTCGGCAGGGCGCATGCATCGGAGGAGTCCATGATCAGATGGCTTTTCACCAGTAGCTCACCGCACCTGGCGTCGGCAAGCAGCGCATCGCGCAGCCTTCCGTCATGGGCCTCCACGAACTGCTTGTCCCCGAGCATCGCCCACAGCGGAATACCCGCCCCGACAAGCGCGTCAAAGAGCGCCTGTCCTCCCACGTTCTTCGCTACCTTGTACCTGCCGATGAGCGCCAACACGTCCTGCGTGTACTCTCGGTCTAGATCGTCCAGGTGCTCGTTGATGCTCAAGCTGTCGAGCTTCGAAAAGAAGGCGGCGACCTGTCCGCGAAGCACCCGGGCCGCCGTTGGGAGCGTGTCACGCTCCTCCGGGGTCAGCGTCCTAGGCAGGACGCCGAGCCTCTCGAACTCGAGCGCGTTGTAGACCTCGAGAGCGTCATTCATCGAAGCAATGACCTGCTCGCCGGACTGCGCCCGGATCAGGGCCGCGGCCTCATCGACAAGCACGAAGTTGGCCGGTTCGTGCGGACCATAGAACTTGAGCCTGTCGCGGTGTGGTGGGTCTTCCATGCAATGAGGTTATCGGCATCGTCCCACAAACGAGTGCTATCTGGCGGTCTCGGCTTCAGACCTGCGCGTCGACCGGATCCGTGTGATCGCCCCACGAGGTCTCGCCCTTTGCGCCATCGCCCCCGCTCGGCGACACCTGGAGCCGGCTGCTCGTCGGGATCGATGAACTTCACTCAGCCGTTCAGGGAGAGGCTCGCGACCAGCCCCACGGCACCGGTCAGGATCTTGTTTGAGTCTCCTCAGCCGCGAGGCTTGGAGGAGACTCCTTGCTCCGCGAGCAGGCGCAGGAACATGGACTTGGCAGTACACTTTTCGCGAGCTATGACCCTGCTCGTCGCGCCGGTTTGGTAGCGACCGACCAGCTGATCGAGCGCGTCGGGCATGAAGTGGTTGCTCAGGCGGTAGCGCTGACTGGGGTGAACGAGCTTTATCCCAGGACGATGCGGCTTCCCATCCATAGAATCCCCTTTCGCGGGGGAGGGTCCCGCTCATGGCGGTTTCGATTCCAACTGTGGAACATTTGCTTTACTAACCGACACGATTCATACATCTCAGGCGAATGACAATTCAGGCGGCAGAATGAACAGCATGCGTCTCAAATCAGTCAGAGTCCAGCTCTTCCGCAACGTCGTCGACAGTGAGGAAATCGATATTGACCCTCAAGTCACCTGTTTTGTGGGAAAGAACGAAAGTGGTAAGACCGCCCTTCTTAACGCTCTGTACCGCCTGAACCCGGTTCACACGTCGACTACGTTCCAGGCGAGCAAGGACTACCCACGTTGGCGCCTTTCCAAAGACAGGAAAGCAGGCGATATCGATGATGCTGTGCCGGTTGCGGCTGTCTTTCATATCGAAGAGGCTGATCGGGATGCAGTTGTGGATGCATTTGGCGAGGGTGTGCTTACAGCCAATACTTTCGCGATCAGCAAGTCCTACGGTGGTGATTCCACCTTTGAATGCTCTGTCGATCATGAACGAGCCTTGAAGAATGTCCTCGAGACGCTGGAGACCCCCCAGGTGCTACGAGAGGTATTCGCAGGCGAAGGCTTGGCGGGCGTCAAGAAGTTGGCTGGCGGATTGGAGCCACCGGAAAACGGAGACTGGAGCGCAGAGGATCTGGCAAGCCTTGTGAAGGAAGCGGCCGCGGTTCTGAATGGGAATAATACGCGAGGTGCAGTAGCAGCGCTTCTTGAAGGGCGTTTACCAAGGTTTTTCTATTTTTCTGATTACCAAGCGCTTCCTGGTCGCATCGATATCGCCCAGCTCCAAGGTGCCGATATTCCCGGTGAAACCGGTATCCAAACAGCGAGAGCGCTACTCAAGCTGGCCTCAACTGACGCTGCGTCGCTCACTGAGGAAGAGTTTGAGGACCGCAAAGCTGAACTCGAAGCAGTGAGCAACGAACTGACTGAGGAAGTATTGGAGTTCTGGAAACAAAACACTGACTTGTCCGTAGAGATCGATCTCGACAAGAAAACCATCCCCAACGGCTACAACGGCCAGACCGCCGTCGCTCAATTCCTTGATGTGCGGGTGAGGGATGCCCGCCATGGTTTCACCAATAATTTCGATCAGCGGTCCAGCGGCTTCAAATGGTTTTTCAGCTTCCTCGCTGCGTTTAGCGAATTCGAGGACTACGAACACGGTGTAGTCGTCCTTCTCGACGAGCCGGCTCTCACCCTGCACGGACGAGCTCAAGCGGACTTTCTGCGCTACATTGATGAAAGGCTTGCCACAAGCGCCCAGGTCATATTCACTACTCACTCGCCGTTCATGGTGGATCCCGCCAAACTCGACAGGGTGAGGATCATTGAAGACAAGGGGGCAAAGCGAGGATCCGTGGCAACACGCGAAACCTTGGCTGTGGGAGTCGATTCCTTGTTCCCTCTTCAGGCTGCGCTGGGCTATGACATAGCCCAAAATCTCTTTATAGGCCCAAACAATCTAGTAGTCGAGGGGACAAGTGACTACACGTATCTCTCGTTGCTGACAGATCATCTACAGTCCCTCAACAGAGAAGGCCTTGACGCCAAATGGCGAATACTCCCGGCGGGGGGAGCCGCGAACATACCGTCGTTCGTAGCCCTGATCGGCCAGGGATTAGATGTGACAACGCTCGTTGATGGTGGGCCGTCTGCCCAAACCAAACTGCACAATCTTGCCGACCGAGGACTTCTTGAGAAGAAACGCATCTTCGTAACGGATCAATTCACCGACGGTGTCTCACCCTCGGACATTGAGGACTTGTTCGACGAAAAGGACTACATCCACCTCTATAACCTTGCTTTTGGTGTGAAGCTCACGGAGAAGGGAACTCCAGGAACGGACAAGATAGTGGCTAGAATCAGCAGGGCGAACAACAAACCGTTTGTGGACCATGGCCGGCCTGCTGACTACTTACTCCGTCACAAGCTGGTACAACTACCAAAACTGAGTGAAACCACCTTGAGCCGCTTTGAGAACCTCTTCAAATCGATCAACAAGACGCTCAACTAGTTCCGAGACGAGTAGTACGGGGGATTGGCCGAGGAGGACTGATCTACAAGTCGTCTGCCCTCGCGTCCAAGTAGTCTGCGCGGGTGGCTCCTTAGCGCACCCGCGTCTCGACTCGCCTCTTTACCCTGGTGGGGTGATGATGTCAACCGCAAGGTGCCTGTCTCTCAGCGATTTCCTTTCATCACGCCTTCGGACAGCCGGAACGGTTTGCTTTCAGCCAATTAGGCGGAGGACTGCCTTGCCGTGAGTGTTGGCCGTCCAGCAACCCCTCCAGTGCCCGGCGGCCCTAACACGCCTCGGCGGCAATGCCGAACACTGCTCTAAGCCGAGTGCTCGTGCGCGATTCATGTCGGTGCTATCCAGTAACATCAACCGGTGAATGAATTTGTGAAGTGGCTGGGCGAGCAGTTCAGCAATATCCTTGCAGTTTTCGGCATTGCTTTGGCGTTTCTTGTTCCGTGGTGGCTGAATTCGAAGATCAAGCCTGTCTGGCAACTGCGGAGCCATACTCCCATCCTGTCTGCCGTTGGCGGCACAGCCGTGCAGATTACCAATCACAAAGGATGGCAGGCGGAGTACCCCTTTCTGAGCGTGATCAGGTTCGGCAACCGTGGTAAAGGCGAACTCAAGGCTGCCTCGTATGACGGTCCGGTCAGAGTGAAGTTCAAGGGAACGATCTTGGGGGCGTCTATTCATGATCCACTGAAGATCAATACCCGAACGGAGCTTGCCTTCACGGACAAGGAGCTTGAGTTCAAGCCCTTTTTGCTCAAGAAGGATGAGTGGCTTGAGGTCCAGGTGCTTAGTGATGGAGGGCGCAACTTGCCCGAACTGACTGCTCGCATGGAAGGACACAAACGCCAGGTCGAGGAGATCGCGAAAAAGCGGTATGAGTTTTGGCTGCTGACTCAGATCGTGTCTGGGGTCATGGCGATCGTGACCTACTTCATGTTCACTGCCGGTGAGTCGGAAGGCGCACGAGCAGTTTCGATGGTGTCCTTTTGGATGGCATTGATCGTGTTTGGGATCGCTAAATATCAGAAGTCAAAAGGTCCGCGCTGGAAGAAAGAGCCCAAAGAACTCCACCACTCGCTCTCCGCGTAGCCCCAAAAACATGGGAAAGCCAATTCCCCTGACGAGTAAGTCAGTAATGGCAGGTGCACCCCGGGTGAACTAACTACAATGTAGAAGCCGACTTCTTTGTAGTTTTTCGGGCATCAACAAAGACTGGAATAATTCTAACCCCGGTATCATCTGAAAGTTTCTCGCAGCTATCCTCTACTCGCTTGCGTTGGTGCGGCTTAAAATCTTCGTCAGTGAAGCCAATCGCTAAGTAAACTCCGAAAGAGATGCGCTCAGACTTGAGATACTGGGGTAGTTGCTTTTCCGCACCCGAATAAAACTTGGAGCTTTTAATATATTTCACTTCAAGAAGGACGCGGTTTGACCATCCTTGAGAGAACTTGAAGTCCACTGGGCCTCTGCCTGTATCCACTTCTCGGCTCATGTCAACGTCGGCAATCTCACAGCTGCTACGCCACATCGAATCCGCGGCCACTTGGCATATTTTTTCTTCCCGATGCGTTCCATCATCGTTCCATAAAAGCCTCCAAGCTTCAGTTTCTTCGACTGCATGCTTATACGCCTCAGCCAAGTCCTGGACCCACCCTTCAAATGCACTTTGCTCGTTGGGCTGAACTTTGAGTTTCTGGCGATCAGCATCCTTCACAAAAGAGGCAACGTTGTTCTCGAATCTCCGCGCCTCCTTTTCTATGAGAGTATTGACAGCTTCGATAACCTTCGGCCGCATAGCATTGAGTGTTTGGCCAAACATCTGAGGGAGGTCGCGATCTGCGAACTGTCGCGAGAAAAAGGCGGTGTTTAGTACGTCAGGAAGAGGCAGGCCCCCGATCGCGTCAGGTTTGTTCACTATCCTCGCGCACTCTAGGAGGGTATTCTGAAGGTTCTCGAATCCCTTTTCGCCCGGCACGGCAGAGTAGGGGAAACCCGACCGTGTGGCGGCGCCTGACGCCAGGAAGCGCAACAGCTCATAAATGGAATGCAGGCGCAGTATATGAACGCGTAGGCTGCGAATCAGGGTTCGGTCACCAGTCGTGCGACGACCACCCCACAGTACATGGACCCGGAGATTGCCTCCTCCGGGAACGGTCGTATCGTGGCTTGCGAGTTGAATATGGGTACCCTTGACTTTCTCGCCCCACATCCACTCGGGGACCGTACAGTCGAGCCCTGGTGCCTCCACTACGGCGGTAACCCACCCAGAGCCCACAAGACCATCGCTGGCTCGTTCTGTGGACGTCTGCCTTGCGTAGTGTTGTGCCAGCGGCTTGCCGAGCCTAATAAGGGGGTTCTCCTCGGAGCGAAGACGGACAGGCAGGGCCGCGCCGGCGCTTACGAGCTGAACCAACGGGCCAATTTCAAGCTGCTTATTCCGCGGATACACTACGTCGTAAACGCCCGACGGGTTGATCTGGAGCGCGATATCGACGTCCAAGAGCGCAGTCGATTTTTCAAGGCCGCGCCACGCTCGTTTTCGGATGGAGTGCACGCGATTTTCGACACTGAGGCGATTTAGGGCGTGGACGTTGGACGGCGGAAAGGTCAAAGTTCGATCAAGGTTCCCGAACGAAGACTCATATGTCCAAGGCTGACTCGCGGGCGTCGTCCGTGCTTGTATGCGGCCCATCCCTCGAATAAAGCTTCTCCCGTCCCAAACGGCCGGAAGCCGCAGTGCACCTAGCGTGTGGGAATCTGAGACAAATTGGCGGGCGTCTAGGAGGGGTACGCGGTAGGTAGCAAGCACCGCTGGAGTCTACCGCGTGCCGTGAATTTGACGCACTTCTCCTTTGCGCGAGGTCGGGGAGAAGGCTGGTCGGAACCACGACGCCCACGAGGAGTACGTCTACTCCGGTGGTAACGGTCCTGGGACGTCTATACGAACAATCTACGGGAGTTGATCTGGGGGATCAAACGCTATGGGCACGGACGACGTGAACGATCTCCGGAGGTGATCGGAAGGTAGGTATTGATGCGCCCCTATTGATTTGCCCCTATTGGTAGGGAAATCCTGTGATGAAGCCCTGGCTACGGTGATAGGTATCCTTGGGACGAGTGGGAGCGACTACAGGAGCACCCGTCAATCGTGGATGACACTTAGTGCTGTACAGCGACGAGACTATGAAAGCCACAATTGCCATCAACCGTGCTCGGCTCCCATGCCTGACCCCCAGGAAGGTGTGCGGATTGTCTACAGTGCTGACACATGCGACAGGCTTATCCAATTCAGACTTTAGTTCGCTGAGGCGCTCAAAACTGGAGCGGCGTGGGCCAAATTTAAGTGTTGACAATGTCAACAAATTCAACGGCGGACTAAGTGGTACTGCCTCCGAACTGCCTCGGTTTCCGCATTTTTCCGGGGGAGCCCAGTGTTTGCAAGGGCCGGAATGCAGTTCGAGTCCCACCTCGGGCACGCAAACCCCCTCGTCAAAGGGGGTTTTTGCTTTTAGCGTCTTGACATGGCTTATGGTGGCGTCCCTTTGACGCTAGGTGTGCGGGTTGTAGCCGGGCCGCCGCGGTGGCCTATTCAGGTGTGTGCGTGGCGGGATGAAGACCCTGGCTAGTGGGTCTTCCGCCTGCTGGGGTTGAGTTCATGCGGTTTCTCGTTCCGGTATATCGGGTTGGTCGGGTGTGGCCAACACGTATTCATGGCTCGGGCTTTGCGGTCACAACATGACTTCGTCGAGTTGGGGGCGCATCGTCTTGGAGGGCTCCCCGAACATGCCCGGGAGCCGTATGAGCTCGGTTTGTCTGCCAAAGGAGGTGTGGACACTGTCCACACTTACGTCTGCTTTGTTTGATAGCCGGGCGGAAGACTGACGTAGCGAATTTAATGGTCACTGTTGGTGCCTGGTCTCCTGACAGCGCAGGAAAGCCGCCTAGCAGCAGCCAGAAGGACAACAGCGAAGCCGGCTCCTGGGGTTCAAGAGCGTGGGGGAGGAGCGCTCCATGGCGGACGGACAGGAGTGGACCGCTAACTGGCACCTTGAGTGTCTGGACAGAGGGCAGTTACTCCCGGTGCTGCCGCCCTCCAACCTGGCACTTCACCGTGCTGTTCCGCCGATTGGTCCGCTCTGATACTCGACGACCTGATGGATCAAATTAAGATTAGGCTCAACCAGATGTGTTCAAGTCTTAAGGTTTTGGTGGAACATCCTCTGGGTGGGTCGCGAGGGGGTTTACCTCTGCGGCATCGAGCAGGCCGGCCGTGCCGTTGTTGCTAACCAGGTCTTGCAGGGCGATGGCGGGGCGCGCCGGGGCATCAAAGGTCACTTTTCCCTTAGTTGAAATAGTCCCAAGTGAGACACGTTGTTGATACGCCGTCGTTCTCTGGAACCGCTGCGAAGCAAGGGGCTCCAGACGGCAGACAGGTCGGTTCTCCTGTCTCGATAAAGGATCCTTTAATGAACAACCCTCTTCAGGTCGCTCGTGGATCTAGTCGGAGGGTTCAGGAACATCATTGAGGTAGGTTGAGCGACGCGTTCTCGAAGAGGGATGGTCATGATGCGGGCTATGCTGTGCAGGCTCGATATTGGGCACCACTTGATGGCGCAGGGTCGCCTGAGGGTGGGTTCCGTCGCGTTGTACTGGGTGTGGCAAGTACAACGGCTATATCCCCAGCCGGCGGGGCACCTCGTACCAACTTAGAAGTTGATTTTTCGCTTTTCAGTCAAGCCATCGCTGAACGTTACTTCAACTGGCACTCCGTGATCCGAAGCATCTTGCAGTTCGTTTCCGGGTAGCCAGAAGGCGAAGTGACCTTTCGCTACGGTTGCGAGCACCTTGGTGCCGTCGGCGCTTGTGTAGGACGTCGCTGCGACATCAGTTCCTACGCGACCTGCCGCCATCGAGATGTGGTTGTCCGCGTTGGTACCGGTCCCAAGTTGAGTAACAGCGATACCTCGGGCAGGCAGGGTAGTGGCATTCGTTGGTTTTCCAACCGTGCCGAAGGACCCCTTGTTGAACCAGGATGCTGTGGCGTCGGTGGTGCAGCTCGCTTCGAAACCGTCACCGCCGGTGAGGATGACTGTCACCCAGGCTCCGCGCCGCTCAGCAATGGCTACTTCCGCTGCTGCAAGGTCGGTCCTGTACATTCCGTCGCCTACACGTTGGGTAGATCCGCGGCAGTCCGAGACGGCATTGTCGCGTTCTAAGCCGATCAGTGTCCCGGGTGCTGCTGTCCATGTCGCGAAGGCTGGGTCACCTCCTGAGATTGCCGGCACGATGAGCAAACCGGCGGTGACTGCAGCGGCCAGACCTCCCAGAGAGACGGCTCGTCGCAAGCGCTTGACCTTGGGTCTGGTCGGGCAGTAGCTAACCCCCGAACTGCTGCTGGAACCAGTGGAAGCTGGCGGGGAGCTAAGTATGCGTGTGAGGTCGGCTTCAGCCCGGCCGGCGTTTGGCAGCGGGCTTTGCGCTGCGGCATCGAGGGAGCGAAGAAGCGGGTCGAGATGCTGATCGGTTTTCATAGTGTTGACGCCTTTTCGGGTGTTGCCGCCGACATCTCGGAAGCCTGATGGGGGAGGTGGTCAAGGAGGAGCCGCAAGGCTCGTCTGGCGCGGGTCAATCTCAGGCGGAAAGCCACAGGTGAGATGCCGAGGACTTTGGCCGCTTGCGGCGCGGCAAGGTTCTCGAAGACAGCGAGTCCGAGAGCTTCTTGATGTACTTCAGAAAGAAGCGCCCAGGCGCGGCTCACGTCTATGCGGCTGCTGACCAGATCGGCATGAGAGTTGCTGCCGCCTACTGCTGTTGTTTCAGCGAGCCGAACGCCTAATGCCTGACGTCGTTGGTCTCCTCGCTGTGCGTTCAACAACAGATTCCGTGCTATCCCGAAAACCCAGGCCCGGGCGTCACACTCTTCCGCTGGCGCTTCCGAGAAGCGCCTTCAGACCACAAGAAATGCCTCAGCCACTACGTCCTCAGCATAAGCCGCGTCCGTTCGACGCTGGACGAACTTGAGCAGTTCGCTATATGAGGATTCGTATAGTAACCGAAAGGCGTCAGCCCTGTCAGGGGCCCTCGATAAATGGTTCATACCTATACCTGTCCGCCACCTGCCCATGTGTGTCGCGAATAGCTCGACCTTTCTGACAATCGGTTATCAGGGCGCGGATTGTCCAACTCGGTCTCACATAGGTGTGCCTCAATAATGACCGTTTCTGACCAGCTGTCGGTACGCGCCTCCGTTAGACAACCGGCAGCCCTATCGGACAATAAGCAACAGCGAGCAGGCACTCTGGGGCAAGTAACCACATATCGGTCATTGATTAGACCGTAGTGTCTACTTCAACAACCGAAGTAACAAATACGAGATTCCGGGGAAGGAACCGCATGGGCAAGGCAGCAGCAGTGGTCTGGCAGGCCGTCCACTCTGAGAGGCGACGGCTCGCCGCGGATCTCTCCGGCCTGTCCGACGAACAATGGCTCTTGCCCTCCCTCTGCCCAGGTTGGGATGTCCACGATGTCCTGGCCCACCTTGTAGACACGGCTCGAACCAGCCGGCTCTCATTCGTCCGTGACCTCCTGATGGCACGCATGGACTTCGATCGCGCCAACGTCAGAGGCATCGCCCGAGAGAAACGGCAGGACCCGCAGGACACCATCAACGCATTCAAGGACGCCGCCAACCTCACACGGACGCCGCCGGCTAACCTCGCAACTCGCCTGGTCGAGGCCATCGTGCACGGTGAGGACATTCGCCGGCCTTTGGGCATCGCTGGAAGTTACCCGGAACGTGCCGTCGTTCAGGCCCTCACCTACCAGCTGCGCACCCCCGTATCCTTTGGCGGAGGACGCGAGCGTGCCGCAGGACTCCGACTGATCAATCGGAGGTCCGGGGCGGCCTGGGGCCAGGGTGACGACGTCGAAGCCGATCCACTTGATTTGCTGCTAGCGGTCTCCGGGCGCCCCGTGAACCCGGAGAGCCTCAAAGGCAGCGGGACATCCCGCCTTGCCGCCGCAGCCACACCAGCTGCACATGAACCGGGTCAATGACGAGAACTGTCCGAAGCGATATGGCGAGATGGCAGAACGGTCACCCATCATCTAAGCGTCACTCACGATCTAGTAATAAGAACGCGAGCCGCTGCTCCGGGGTCCACACGTACGTATCATCGCAGCAGTAACCCCTCAACCATGTCTGTCCGTCGATTACGCGGAGGTAGAACCCCTTGGGGTACTCAACGTCACCGCTCACGGGCTCGGACGCGATGTGAATCGCTCCGGCCGGTCCGTGGCCTGCGGATAGGACTGGGTCCGGTGAGTTCGCTTGGTTTACCAGCGCCAAGCGGAGGTAAGGTCCGGCCACCAAGGGGTAGAGTTCAAGTCCATGATTCCTTGCAGCCGCGAAGACCTGGGACAGGACGGCACCATTTTCGAAACCAAGCTGCTCTACGGTTCGCTCTACAATTCGTAGCGTTTCGCCCGCCGGGTCATCGAACGTGGAGTGAGCCAGCAGCGTCTCTGCATGAGCATCGAGTTGGACACCCGCATCGGACAGAACC
This sequence comes from Arthrobacter sp. sptzw42, assembly GCF_059089685.1. Classification (NCBI taxonomy): domain Bacteria; kingdom Bacillati; phylum Actinomycetota; class Actinomycetes; order Micrococcales; family Micrococcaceae; genus Arthrobacter; species Arthrobacter sp. sptzw42. The sequence continues at coordinate 23,170 of NZ_JBNHEX010000006.1, read as the reverse complement.
CGAACAAGTTTCGTTCGCGATTGCCCGCCTGCCTGGACAATGAGCCCGCCGATCTTCGCTGTATTCGCCATGAAGTTTTTCTCCGTTATCTGCAGCCGGACAGGACCACAGTCGGTTGATGATGTCACGTCGTGGGCGCATGCCCGTAAGCGGATCCCTATCTGGTTATGATCCCCGTACTTCGAAGCCGCATCGGCATGTTTTCCCATGTCAGATGCGTATAGCAGTTTTGACGGTACGGGCGCGAACACACCACAGTAGAACCTATGCACAAATTTTCCGCTTCTTTCAATGGTGGACTATTGCGGCTTCACTGGGCTCCCGGGACCTTCATTACCTACGAGATCGCTGTTCAGGCCGCTCGTGTATTGGAGAAGCTGGGTGGCGGGCAGAATCTGCCGCTTCTCGTGGACATTGCGGGCGTGACAGGGTTGGCCGCGGAGGCAAGAGCCGGCATGAATGCCTATCGGGGCTTTTCCATCATCGCGCTCCTGGGAGATCACCCCGTGGGTACCGTTCTTGCAGCCTTCGCTAAGCAGTCACTGACTCCCACCGCGTACTTCACCGATGAAGAAAGCGCACTGCGCTGGCTCGCTCAGCAAAACGGGCGCAATTACTGGACAGCGTCAACAGGGACCCCTGACGCGTCCGAGCGGCCAGGACATGACGTCGAGCAAAGCTTTCCCGAGCACGACCAATAAGGAGGAGTCGAGCCCCGCGCGGCGATCCCCCAACCCTCTTGTGAGAGTGTCGTCTTTACTATTGCCCTATGAGCAGTAAGCCCCACACCGTCGATGCCGTCCGTACTGAAATCGTTTCCGCGATTGCCGAGGTTCGCGCCGCCGCTAGGTTGGGCCAGGACGAGCAGCGAGCTCATACCGCTGACTGGCTCGATGAGTTGTTCGCCGGCGTCTCCGATCGGTGTGGTCTCCGAGAAGCATCAGCACAGGGACCCACCCTTTATCGCGGCGGCATGGGCTCGTTCAGAGACGTGGGTTATGCCGCTGCAGGACACGCCGTTGACCGTCTTCACACCGCCTTGCGGCGCGGCCGGTCATGGTTCCTGCGTAAGTCCTGACCGACAAATTCTGCCGAGCCGAGGTGTTGACGGAACGACGGCTGCACCCTAGGTTTGGCTTGGAAGGTTATCGAAAGTCGATAACAAATATGGGGGATTCATGAGGAACACAAACAGCGAACCGCTGGCCTGGGGCGCTAAGCGGGTCATGTCCAAGGGGGATGCAACAGCCATCATGGTTGCCTCGGCAGGGGCCGCAGTCGTCATGACCATCATTACTGTTGCCGGGGTCATCGGTTCGTTTGCTGGGCCGGTAACCCTGACACTTCCCCTGTCCACCGCGTCGCAGTCTCCCGCCGGCCTCCGCCTGGGCGCTGTAGCCCACTACACCTCAGTCGAGGCGACCATCCCGTCGATGCCTGACGCTGAGGCGGCTTTGCTGGCCTGGGCCGACGCCCTGAACCTTGTAGGAATCCTGTCCGTCCTGGCACTGCTGTTCCTGCTCGCGCTCCGCCTGCGGACGGAAAACCTCTTCACCCGGGCGACGGCTGAAATCATCGGAGCCTGCGGCATCGTCCTGGCGGCCGCCGGTACCGTGGGGCAATACCTTGACCAGGCTGCCCGGGGCCGGCTGGCCGAAATCATCGGGGTCAACCAGCGTGCAGTAGAGGAGACCGTCATCTTCACCGGCCAGATCAACCTCACACCCCTGGTTGCCGGGGTGGCATTGTCGCTCGTGGCCGCTGCCTTCCGCTACGGGCGCCGCCTGCAGGCCGACACCGAAGGCCTGGTGTGACGGCAGGAGTAGAAGAATCCGGAATCCACTGCCGCCTTGATGAGCTCCTGGCGGCCAGAGGGATGACACTGACGGAGCTGAGCAAGCGCGTAGGTGTGACCCTGGTGAACCTTTCGGTCCTCAAGAACGACCGGGCGAAGGCCATCCGATTCTCCACACTGACAGCAGTCTGCAACGCCCTGGAGTGCGAAGTGGGGGAGCTTCTCGTCACCCAGAAGTGAGCATTAGGCCCGCTCTACCGGGGAGCGGGTACCCGAACCCCGCGGGCTGCAACAAAAGCCTCGACACCAATGACATGTTTTTCCATCAACCCCTGATCGGGCGCTGGCTTCTGCAACAGGATCGGCACCTGATACCCGGCCGCCCAGTCCTTGGCGCCGGGTCCGAGAACGTCATCAATCCACACCGTCGAGTCCCATGCAGCGTCACCGGCTGCCTCCATCCGCTCCAACCACCGGGTCACCGACCTCAGCTTAGGCGTCGGTTCGGCCTCGTCGCCGGGCCGCACCAGCAGCGTCACCCGCAGCGGTTCGACGTCCAGCTCGATCTGTTGCTCCAGCCCGGCCGTGGCATCCGCCGGCCAACTCGACACCCCTGCGATCCGGCCACACCTGGCCACCCTTTGAACCAGGGCCTTCCTCCCGCAGGCTAACTTCAGCTCCGTGCGTCCACCGGGACCCGGACGGCTCTCCGGGTTGAGTACACCGTCGATGTCCAGCAGGATGATCGGCTTCATAGCCCGACACTAGCTGTCCACCCCGCACAGCGGTAGGGGCAACACCGCACCCCGTCTGCCCTCGAAGCTGCACCTACACCGGGCAGTCCGGCGGCAAGGGTTTCAACCCTGTTAGACAGTCCTACTGCCCTGCGGTTGGCGAGCCGCTCTGTCGACTGCGACACACGCAAAGGTGACAAGTACCGCTGCGGAAATGCGGCCACTTACCGCTGCGATTCACAGGAGCTCCGACAGTCATCGACGAGTAACTCCTCCCGTCTTGATAAAGGATCCTATGATGAAACCCGGACTTATTCTCTGGCTCAGTAGTTGTGAATGTTGGCATAGAGCGGAGACCAGGTTCGTTCTCAACTGACATTCGTGGGCTGCGGATGCTGCCGCCCGCAGGTCGCTGATGACTTCATCTCGCCATGCCAGGGCCGAGGGCAACAGTCGTGCATCAGCGCCGCTGCCGCTTCGAGGTCGTGGGCGTTCAGAGCGGCTATTAGCCTATCGACGACTTCACTCATGGGTTCGTCCCGCCCTCTTCCTTCACGCTCCGCACAGCATTCCGCCCGCTAGGATTCCCAGGTGACAAGTTCCTCGAGGCCGCATTGCTCAACCAGTCACTAGCCGCGCGCTGCCGCAAGACCTCGTGTCCGGATCAGGAGTCTCCACACTTCAACTATGGGCGCTGGCGCCCGGCGCGTCCATGGCCAGGTGCGCGGCGCATCACGTTCTGGATCTCCGCATAACCGGCGAGGTAGCAGGGCCCGCTACATCGCACCACCAGCTGACAGGACCCATGATGGATGTGGCCTTGGTGTCGCTGGTCAGGTAGTGGGCGACGGTGTGTGCGTAGGGGAGTTCTTGGCCGGACTGGCAGGGGAGATCGATTCGCAGGGTCGAGCCGATGCTGTTGCCGTTCATGGTGATGCAGCAATACACAGCTTCCACTCATCCATCGGAATGCGAAGAGCAGGCAGCATGACCGGGAGGGTGTGGGGCGAAAAGAAGGTGTTGACTTTGCGTGGTTGAACCGTGCGCCCGTCGCTTCCGTCCGGGGATATTCACATGACGTGGCCAGCTGTGACCATGACGAGCCCAAGGCGATTCCATCGTTGTACCAGGATGCCGGGACCTAGGTAATAAAAAGGGTTGTTCCCAGGGCTGGCCCGTGCGGTTAGGGTGATCACGGGCGGTGCCGATGAGGGGTCGCCCGGTTGGGTGACCAGGCGCCAGTAATGGAGCTGATTCTAGATTCGATTCTTGGGAGGAAGCATGACCAGTCCAGAGCAGGATCCAAACCAGCAGGAAGGCCCCGCGGACGGTGGCGCGGACGGCGTCCCCGGCATGCACGACGGTGGTGCCGATGGTGGTGCCGATGGTGGTGCCGATGGTGGTGCCGACGGCGGTGCCAATGGTGGTGCCGACGGCGGAGCCGACGGCGGTGCTGACGGCGGTGCTGACGGCGGAGCCGACGGCGGTGCTGACGGCGGTGCCGATGGGGGAGCCGCGGAACGGGGCATCTAAGTTTTGAGCACCACCCGCACGGACTTCCAGGATCCCGACGCCTTGGAAAGCGGCGGGGTCCTGGAGACACACCTGATCAAAATTGGGCGTGAAAGGTTCGCCGACGACGTCTGGGGGCGCGCGGCGCTGCTCACGCGTGGCGCAGGCGACTTCTCCGATCTGTTCTCTGCTGAGGCCGTCGACGAACTGGTCTCTCGCCGTGGACTGCGCACACCTTTTCTCCGCGTTGCCAAGGGCGGCTCTACATTTCCCGACTCGTCATTCACCTCACCCGCCGGCGTCGGCGCCACCATCGCTGACCAGCTCGACGACACGGCGCTTTGGCGCAAATTCGCCGACGGCGCCACACTCGTACTGCAGGCACTGCACCGCACATGGGAGCCGGTCAGCCACCTCAGCAGCAGACTAAGCACGGAGCTTGGACATCCGGTGCAGGCCAATGCCTACATCACGCCGCCTCAGAACCGTGGGTTCGACGCTCACTACGACGTGCACGACGTCTTCGTCCTGCAGATCGAGGGGACAAAGCGCTGGATCATCCATGAGCCGATTCACACGGACCCGTTGCGTGATCAGCCCTGGACCGATCGCCGCTCCAGCGTGACAGAGGCCGCCAAAGGCGAGGCGTATATCGACACCGTGCTTGAGCCGGGGGATGTCCTCTACCTGCCGCGGGGCTGGTTGCATGCCGCGCAGGCGCAGGGCGAGGTCTCCATCCACCTCACGCTTGGAATCCACAGCTGGACCCGCTACGCATTGGCCGAACAACTCGCCCAGGCCGCACTCGCAGCGCTGTGCGACGATCCTGAGATGCGCCGTTCATTGCCGTTGGGCGTCGACGGACCAAACGGTGAGATCGACATGGTCCGTGGCCGATTGGCGGCTGCCCTCGCCGAGGCTGATACCACTGCGTTGTTCCACCGCACCCGGCGAGGACAGGGACGTCCCGCGCCGCTGGGACCGCTGGCCCAGCTCGCGGCTGTCAAAAGCCTGAGCCCCACGTCGGTGGTGCGGCTTCGCGATGCACTGGAAGCACGGCTGGAGGGACCGCGCCTGTCCACACGCGTGGGTTGGCTGGACTTCCCGGAGGCCGATCTGCCATCTGTGATGTGCGCGCTGGACGGGGAGGTTCACACCGCGGGTGATCTCGGCGTCGAGCTTGTTGAAAGACTGTTGCGCGCGGGGGTCCTCGTTCCCGTTGAACAATGATACAGACAGCGAGTTCGCCACAGTGGCGGCCACAGAGCGCTTTTTCTGCTCTGAAGGCGCCCGCCTGCGCGGTGATCCTATTGCAGGCACAGGGTCGCATGGCCTCGTCTGGGTCCTCATCGAGTACCGGGGCGGGTGGCCGCTCAATGGCTTCGAGGGGCTTGATCTCGAGCCTGGGATCAAAGCACTCTTGCTCTCCGCCGCGAAAGCGGCGCGGGCGCGGGTGCTGCTGGTGCGACGGCCCGGCCCACGCCGCCGTGAGGGTCAGAGCCATTGGGCAGTACTGCGGCATGAGGATTCGGGCGCCTATCGTCAGCACTGGGGAACGTGGGGCAAGGATGGCGATCTGGCGGAGGTTGCCAGAGCCCTCAGCCTTCCCGGGACGCTCGGCTATCCGCCTGTCATCCTGGTCTGCACTCACAGCCAACATGACCAATGCTGTGCTGTGTGGGGACGGCCCGTTGGACGTGTGCTGAGTGAGCGGTGGCCGGAGCTGGTGTGGGAATGTTCGCATGTAGGAGGTGACAGGTTCGCAGCGAACGTAGTGGTTGCTCCTGACGGTGTCTACTACGGAAATTTGGACGTGGACTCATCCGTCGCCACGATCGAAGAACACCTCGCGGGCCGTATCCATGCGGAGCATCTACGTGGGTACACAGATCTCGTCCCAGCACAGCAGGCCGCTGTGGCGGCCACGCTCAGTCGTTTCGGCCCGGCCGGCCGGAATGACTACAAGGTGGTTGAGACCTCCCGCAACGGTGATCACTGGCGGATCCGTATTACCGGATCGCCTCCTCACCCCGCGCGCATCGACATCGAACTGCGTGCTCGCCGCGGCCCGCGATCCCGGCTGACCTGCCGCGGACCGGCGATGAGTTCGGCCATGGTTTACGAGCTCATTTCAATACGCGCGGTCTAAAGGACGGGTTTACCGAAGTCAGTATCTTTATCGGCAAGCCGACGAAGGTTCCAAACGATCCTGCGGACCTGGGGGTCGAGCACCGCCGATTTATTGATTTCACCGACGCGCTGCATTGCTGGCGGACAGTCCGCCGAGCTGCCGCTTTGGGACTGGCGGCAGAACTGGCCGCCGCGGCAGCAGTAAACCGCATTCACGCGCCGTGGCAGGGCGGGCAAGCCGACTGCTGTTAGACACAGGAATGCTCGTCGGCGGCGATGGGTGGGCTGAGGATCCCTTGTTCCAACGACGTGTTCGAGCCGTTGCGATGCTTGGTCGACGACGCGCGGCTGCTGTACGGCCTCCACCTGCTGGAGATTGTCGATGCGTACCAGGGCTGTTGACCAGGATGTGCTCGACGACGTCCTGCCGCTGCTGCGCACCGCCCCTTTCACCAGCCCTGCCTGAGGCGTAACGTCTATTCCGCCGGGAACGGTTGCAGCCGTCAGAGGAGCGGTCATGGCTGGATGGAATGCAGACACAGCGGCGGGGCCTGTGGGGGCGGGAACGGTAACGCTGGTGGAAGGCTCGTCTTTCTGCATCTCGGCCGCCAATGGCGACATCCACCCGGAACTTCCCCACGGCGTGTTCCACGAGGACACCCGGATTTTGTCCGGGTGGAGCATGACGGTGAACGGCCAGCCGCTCGAGCCGCTGGCCGCGGAAACGAAGGAACCCTACCGGGCACTCTTCATCGGCCGCGTTCCGCGCGGGGACGGATACGCGGACAGCCCTCTGATCGTGGAGCGCCTGCGGGAAGTGGCTGCCGGCGTGGTTGAAGAAATCACCATTCGCAACTACTCCGGAGACCCGGTGGAGTGTGACATCTCCGTCGGCGTCGATTCGGACTTCGCGGACCTGTTCGAGGTAAAGGAGGCGAGGGTCCAGCGGCGCTGGGAGGTCGTCCGTGGAGCCGACGGCGATTCCCTGATTATCAGCGCTGCCTGGCAGGACCTGCGGAATGCTGTCCTGGTGCGGGGACGCGGGGCCGTAGCCACCGCCGGCGCGCTCACGTACCAAGCGACGGTAGCCGGTTACGGCCACTGGGGCACGCGGCTGAGCGTCGCACCGGCCGGGCAGCGCAACGTTTCGCGCCCTGTCCGGCATGGCACCTCACCGAGCGACCGGCGGCACCAGGAGTGGGTCGCGAAGATTCCCAGGCTGCAGATGACCAACCGGTCCATAGAGCGGACGCTGCGGCGCAGTTACGACGACCTCGGCGCACTTCGGATCGAGGACCCTGCGCATCCGGAGCGGATTGTGGTGGCCGCGGGAGCACCGTGGTTCATGACGCTGTTTGGGCGTGACTCTCTGTGGGCTTCCGAAATGGCCCTTCCTGTGGACCCGTCACTGGCTCTTGGCACCTTGCAGACCCTGGCTGACCGCCAGGGCAAGGTGGTGGACCCGGTGAGTGAGGAGGAACCCGGGAAGATTCTTCACGAGGTACGGCTGGGGGTGTCTTCCGGGCTGGCTCTGGGCGGCAAGTCGGTCTACTACGGCAGCGTGGACGCCACTCCCCAGTTTGTGATGACCCTGGCCTCAGTCAGCCGGTGGGGCTTCGCGAAGGACACCATCGCAGCCCTCCTGCCCAACGCGGACCGCGCACTGGACTGGGTCCGGAACTACGGCGACAAGGACGGAGACGGCTTCGTCGAGTACTCCCGCCTCAACGACCAGGGCCTGCTCAACCAGGGTTGGAAGGACTCGTGGGACGGCATCAATTTCGCCGACGGCACCCTAGCGGAGCCGCCCATAGCACTTTGTGAGGTGCAGGCGATGGTGTACTCCGCGCTGCTGTCACGGGCGTGGATGGCGTACGACGGCGGCGACGCGCCTTTGGCGGCGCAGCTCACCGAAGAGGCGGCGGCGCTGAAGAAGAAGTTTAACGAAGCGTTCTGGCTGCCGGAACGCGGCTACTTCGCTGTCGCGCTGGACGGCAGGAAGCGCCAGGTGAATGCCTGTGCCTCAAACATGGGCCAGTGCCTGTGGCACGGCATAGTTGACGATGACAAGGTGCCGCTGGTGGCCGAGCGGCTGATGTCACCGGAGATGTTCAGTGGATGGGGCGTCCGGACCCTTGCCACGGATATGGGTGCCTACAACCCGGCAAGCTACCACAACGGGTCTGTCTGGCCGCATGACAACGCGATCACCGCGGCGGGCCTCATGCGCTACGGATTCGTGGAGGAGGCGCAACGGATCGCTACAGCCCTGCTTGAAGCGGCGGACTACTCCGACGGGCGGCTCCCGGAACTGTTCTGCGGTTTCAGCCGGGAACAGGTGGCTGAACCGGTGCCGTACCCCACCGCCTGCTCACCCCAGGCGTGGGCGGCAACCACCCCCATCATGCTGATCACCAACCTGATGCGCTACGACGCCCACGTTTCGCGGGGCGGCTTCTGGATGGATCCAGCCCTGCCGGAGTCCTACGGGGACCTGCACATTACCAACGCACCACTCGCCGGCAGCCGGATCACCATTGACATCACCCACTCGGGGCCGTCGGTGCAGGGCCTGCCGGAGGGCATCACATTCCATCATGAACACCGGCCGTGGCTGACCGAGCTTATTTCGCAGGCCGGACTGGACGTCAAAGGCTAAAGCGCCCAGCCGGCGTCGTCACACAAGCGGCGGAGCGGGCGCGGAGGTACTGCCCACCGCGGCCCCAACGTCGATCGCCACCACCGGTCATCGATTCAGCTGGAAACCGCTGTACGAAACGAGGAGGAGTGACCATGGGCCCAGTTCCGGCCTAGTCCTTCCGCTGCTCCAATAATTCGTGATTGCAGTGCAGCAACAACTCGTGTCTGTAGTGAAGGCCTATCCAAGGAGATGCTGCATAGTCGTCAATGCCAAAAGCCTGCGCAAAAAGTGCGTCTTCAGCGCCAAGACCCTGATTGGGCCTACCTGGTGGAAGTGCTGTCTGAGCCCCGCTATGGACTGCTGTTCGACGTCTGGGCATGGTCTCTCTTCTCATCTTCGAAGGTGCGTTCGGTCAGAAGGCGCGGAGGATGTCTTCGACGCGTTGTTTGGCGTCGCCGAAGAGCATTTGGGAGTTGTCGCGGTAGAACAGGGGGTTCTGGACGCCGGCGTAGCCGGCGGCCATGGAGCGTTTGAACACGATGACGTTCTCGGCTTCCCAGACTTTGAGGACGGGCATCCCGGCGATGGGGCTTCCCGGGTCTTCGGCGGCGGCGGGATTGACGGTGTCGTTCGCGCCGATGACCAGGACCACGGAGGTGTCGCCGAGGTCGTCGTTGATTTCGTCCATTTCCAGGACAATGTCGTACGGGACTTTGGCTTCGGCAAGGAGGACGTTCATGTGCCCGGGCAGGCGCCCGGCGACCGGGTGAATGCCGAACCGGACGTCTACGCCTTTTTCGCGGAGCTGGTTGGCCAGTTCAGCGACGGGGTACTGGGCCTGGGCGACGGCCATGCCATAACCGGGGGTGATGACGACGGACGAGGCGTTGGTGAGCATTTCCGCGGTGGCTTCGGCAGTGATTTCCCGGTGCTCGCCCTGGTCCGTGTCCCCTTTGCTGGCTGGGGCGGCGATGCCGAAGCCGCCGGCTATCACGGAGATGAAGGACCGGTTCATGGCCTTGCACATGATGTAGGAAAGGTATGCACCGGAGGAGCCGACCAGGGCGCCGGTGATGATGAGCAGGTCGTTGTTCAGCAGGAAGCCGGCGGCGGCGGCGGCCCAGCCGGAGTAGCTGTTGAGCATGGACACGACCACGGGCATGTCGCCGCCGCCGATGGAGGCCACGAGGTGCCAGCCGAGCCCCAGGGCCAGGGCCGTGACAACGATGAGCAGCCAGAGCTGGGAGTCGTTGACGTACCAGACCGTCAGGACGATGAACACAACGAGGGCGCCGAGGTTGATGGCGTTTTTGCCTGGCAGCATCAGGGGTGAGGATTTCATCCGGGCGGAAAGTTTCAGGAACGCCACGATGGAGCCGGTGAACGTGACAGCGCCGATGAACACGCCGATGAACACCTCGGCGTGGTGGATCGCCATCAGGTCTGAAGACAACGCAGGGGCTTCGAGGTGGCCGTTCCACCCCACGAGCACGGCGGCGAGGCCGACGAAGCTGTGCAGCAGGGCGATGAGTTCGGGCATGCCGGTCATTTCGACCACCCGGGCGCGCCAGAGTCCGATGGCCCCGCCGACCAGAACCGCGGCGACCAGCAGGCCCAGGCCGGTCAGGGCGTGGCCGGTGCCCCAGGCGTCCTGGAGTGTCAGCCAGATGGTGGCGGCGAGGGCGATGACCATGCCGGTGATGCCGTAGGCGACCCCCGCGCGGGCCTTCTCGTGTTTGCTCAGCCCGGCGAGGCTGAGGATGAACAGCAGGGCCGCGACGATGTAGGCCGCCCCCGCGATGGAGTCGGCGGTCAACGGACCGGAGACGGTGTCAGTCACGGTAAGGCTCCTCGTCAGTGTTGCTGCTGTTGCGGTGGCGGCGCTCATGAACGGACCTTCCCGGCGGAGAACATGGCGAGCATGCGCCGGGTGACGGCGAAGCCGCCGAAAATGTTAATGCTGGCCAGCAGCACCGCGACGGCGGCGAGCACTTGCATCACGATGTTCTCGGAGGTGACCTGCAGCAGGGCACCGACCACGATGATTCCGGAGATCGCATTAGTTACTGACATCAGCGGGGTGTGCAGGGCGTGGTGGACTTTCCCGATCACATAGAACCCGACCACGATCGAGAGCATCAAAACCGTGAAGTGCTGCGGCAGCGGCGCCGGGGCAACCGCGTTGACCAGGAACAGCGCGGCGATCCCCGCGGCGAACAGCCCGGCCTTACCGGCCGGGCTGAGGCCCTGTTTCTTCTTCGGCCCAGGACTTTCGGCAACCTCAGCCTGGGTCTTGGCCGCCGGTGCGGCGGAGACCTGAACCGGCGGTGGCGGCCACGTCTTCTCGCCCTCGCGCACCACCGTCACCGACCGCTGCACCACATCCGCAAAATCGAGCCGCAGCTGACCGTCCTTGTCCGGGGTCAGGAGCTTTAGCAGGTTCACCAGGTTTGTCCCGTACAGCTGGGACGCCTGCGCCGGAAGACGCGCCGGAAGATCCGTATACCCCAGGATCACCACACCGTTCTCCGTTACCACCCGCTCCCCAGCGACGGAGCCTTCCACATTCCCGCCCTGCCCGGCAGCCATATCCACGATGACACTGCCGGATTTCATCGCTGCCACATCGTTCGCCGTGAGCAGCTTCGGAGCGGGCCGACCCGGGATCAGGGCCGTGGTGATGACGATGTCGACATCAGCCGCCTGCTCGGTGTAGATTTCGGCTGCGCGCCTGTTGTACGCCTCGGACGTTGCTTTTGCATACCCGTCAGAGGACTTCATCTCCTCCTCTACCTCAACCTTGAGGTAAGTACCACCAATGGACTTCACCTGATCCGCCACCTCAGGCCGCGGATCAGTAGCGCGAACGATCGCGCCCAGGCTGCTGGCAGCGCCAATTGCCGCCAAGCCGGCGACACCGGCTCCGGCGACGAGGACCTTCGCCGGCGGGACCTTGCCCGCTGCGGTGACCTGCCCAGTGAAAAACCGGCCGAACTCATGCGCGGCCTCAATGACGGCACGATACCCGGCGATGTTCGCCATCGAACTGAGGACATCCATCGACTGCGCCCGCGAGATCCGCGGCACCGCATCCAAAGCCAAAGCGGTGATTGGACGGGCCGCCAACGCCTCCACCAACTCCGGCCGCAACCCCGGGCTAAGCATCCCGATAAGAGTGGCACCGTCAGCGAGGCGGGCGATCTCATCCTCGGTGGGCGGATTGACCCGCAGCACAACGTCGCTGCCCCACGCCTCGTCAGCCCCAACAAGCAAGGCACCCGCATCGACATACGCATCGTCCCGGAAGGAAGCGGACTCACCCGCGCCCTTCTCGACCACAACGTCGTAGCCCAAACCCAACAACTGTTTCACGGTGACAGGCGTTGCCGCCACCCTCGTTTCGCGGCCCAACTCGGCCACGATGCCTATACGCGTCACTGTTTTCTCTCTCTAAGATGTGGTGCCTGGGAAGTTGCGTCGCCGGGGACAGCAGTTGCTCCACTAAGGCACGGGCAGTGCAGAACGACTGAGATGCTGTTCCTTCAGAAGTCCGCCCGGTGCCACTAATTGATCGGTGTGGCCGGTTGTTCGCCGCTGAGAAGGGCGAGCGCGTTGTCTGCGGCGAGCATCGCCATCGCGGTGCGCGTTTCGACAGTAGCGGAGCCGAGGTGGGGCACGAGCGCCACGTTCTCAAGCTCAAGCAATCCAGGGTGCACGTCGGGCTCTTTCTCGAAAACATCGAGACCGGCGCCCGCGATTTGTCCCTCGCGGAGGGCAGAAGCGAGGGCTGCTTCGTCAACGATCGGTCCGCGCGCCGTGTTGACAAGGTACGCCGTGCTCTTCATCGCCGCGAGTTGCTGGACGCCGATCAGGTGATGCGTGGCCGGCCCGTAGGGGCAGTGCAGGGAGACGACGTCGGAGATGGCCAGCAACTCAGCGAGATCGACCCGCCGGGCACCCAGGTTGGCTGCGGTCGCGGGGTCGATCTCACTGCGGGACTGGTAGACGATTTCCATTCCGAAGGCTTTGGCCCGGCGGGCAGTCGCCCGGCCGATGCCGCCCATACCGACGACGCCGAGGGTCTTGCCTTGCAGGCTGCTGCCGAGCAGGAAAAACATGCCCCACTTCCAGGCCTGGCCGGAGCGGATGAGCCGTTCCCCCTCACCGAGCCGGCGGGTCGCCGAAAGGATGAGGCCGAACGCGATGTCGGCCGTGGCCTCCGTGAGCACACCCGGTGTGTTGGTGGCGACGACGCCCCGCTCGGTGCAGGCGGGCACGTCGATGTTGTCGTACCCCACGGCAACGTTCGCGACGACCTTGAGTTGTGGGCCGGCGGCGTCGAGCAGTTCGGCGTCAATGCGTTCGGTCAGCAGGCTCACCACGGCATCGGCACCCTCTACCCGGCGCAGCAGCTCCTCGCGGCCGATCGACTCCGGACCCTCCCAGGCATCGACTTCGTGCTCGGTACGCAGCTTCTCAAGTGCGGCTTCGGGTACCCGTCCCGTGACGACGACCCGGCTCATGCCGTCTCGATCCACTTGCGCAGGCGGCCGAGGCCATCGTGGATATCGGTGACGTCGATGCCCGAGTAGGCGAGCCGGATGTACTGCCGCTCTTCGCCGGGCTGGCGGCGGCCGAAATGCTCACGCGTGCAGAAGGAGACGCCGGTTTCGTACAGCGCTGCGGAAGCGAAATCGCCGACTGCCGTATACCCCATGCGCTCCATGGCCTCGGTGACATCGGGGAACAGGTAGAACGTCGACTGCGGCACCGCGACATGTACGCCGGAGATGTCGTTGACAAGTTCACATGCGGCATCCCGGCGCCCGCGCAGGATGTCGAGCATCTGCTGCACGGGTTCCTGGCTGCCGCGCAGCGCTTCGATGCCGGCCCACTGCACGTAGTGCGTCGTGCACGACTCATCGTTGGTGTTAAGTGTGCTGAGGATTTTGGCGATCTCGATTGGGGCGACGGCACAGCCCAGGCGGGATCCGGTCATGGCGAACTTCTTGCTGAAGGTGTACAGGATCACGGTGCGCTCCGCCATGCCGGGAAGCGACGCGATCGAGCTCGAGAGACCCTCGTAGCGCGTCTCGAAGTACGCCTCATCGGAGAGTACCCAGAGGTCGTGCTCCTGCGCGAGCTGGGCGATTGCCTCCCGCTCAGCAGCGGTCGACTCGGCCGAGATGGGGTTCTGCAGGTCGTTGTAGATGATTGCGACAGTATTGGGTGTGATTGATGCGCGGACCTGGTCGAGATCGATCGCGAAGCCCTGGGGCGTGGGCAGGTAACGGTAAGGCACGGCAGTGCCACCGAGGTACTCGATCTGTGATTCGTAGATCGGGAAGCCGGGGTTCGGGTAGAGCACTTCCTGGCCAGGGTTCATGACCGCCTGCAGGAACTTGGTGATAACGGGCTTGCCTCCCGTCATCACCACGACGTTGTCCGGGGAGAACTCAATACCTCGGCGGGTTCCGATATCTTCTGCAAGGGCCTCCCGCAACTGCGGTATGCCCGGGCCGGGGCAATAGCCGGTATGGCCGTCGGCGATCGCCCGGTTCATGGCTTCGACGATATGCGGGGCGGTAGGGATGTTGATGTCGCCCAGGTGGAAGGGGTATACGGGGTTCCCCCTCGCTTTCCAGGCGGCGGCCGCTTGGGCGACGCTGAAGGCGGTTTCAGTGCCCAGCCGTTCGAGCCGGTGCGCGAGTTGTTTCATTCTGTCTTACTCCTCATTGAGTGGACGATCGATCCTTCAGCAAACCAACTGTTATAGAACTTATATATCAGTTGCCAGCAATAAATATACCGTTGATGTTTCCCAACGGGAAGGTTACCTTTCGAAGGCGTTGATCCTTGGTTCCCAGAACAGTTCGGGACGCTTGGTTACCTGCCGCTTTCCGCCGTCGTACTCCAGTGCGTCGGGTGGGGCGCGCTCCCGCAGGCGCTGATCCTGCCCATACTGCAGGCCGTCTGCGGCCTGCAGTATGAAAAGGGAAGGTTGCCGGGCGCCTGCCTGAATGTGGCCCCCGCCTTAGGGCGGTCCAGGGCGGCGGGTGCGGCTGCGGTTAGCGGACGCCGAGATCGCTGTCGACGTACGAACCCGGGCCTTTTCGGTACCGTCTGGCAATTGCAGCTAGCATCCAGCTGCAGCCAAACGGTCACCGGACCCGACGATTTGAGCCGGACGTCAACATGTTTTTTCCCCTTGCAGCTAAGGCGCAGAATCGTTTCCTGACCGTTGCTACAGCTCCTGCGATTACCTGCTAATGCAGGGAGAGTGGATATGCCTGGGTGGCCCGGGCCAAGAAGGCCCGAACCACCGGAGTAGGGCGGCGGGTTTCTGCCCGCCGCCCCACTCTTTGTCTTACAACCAGTCTTTCTTAGCTACCGGTCTGCTCCTTCCGTCCGCCCTGTCAGGCCCCCGGTGCCGCAGCTACTTGAAGGCTTCCGCAGTGGCACTCGTGGTCCCGCCGGCGTCAGGTTCCGCGTTTCCGTCCTCCGCATGGGCTGCGGTTACCTGCTCGCTGTCCACCAGGTGACCGTCGTTCATTTTCGCCTCCCCGCGGGTCTTGGTAAGGCTTGCAAGTGTGGCGACGGCGATGGTGGCTGCGATGAACAGCAGCGAGAACCAGATGGGGATTTCGGGCGCCCAAAGGAGCGGCTCCCCGCCGTTAACGAAGGACAGCTCGTTGACGTGCAGTGCGTGGAAGACGAGTTTCACGCCAATGAACGCCAGGATGACGGCGAGTCCCTGCGCGAGGTAGACCAGGCGTTCGAGCAGTCCGCCGATGAGGAAGAAGAGCTGGCGTAGACCCATCAGCGCAAAGGCGTTGGCCGTAAAGACGATGTACGCCTCGTTGGTCAGGCCGTAGATCGCGGGGATGGAGTCGACGGCGAAGATGAGGTCCACGAAGCCGATCGCGATGATGGTCAGCAGCATCGGTGTGGCGAACCGCGTGCCGCCCTTCTTCACGGTGAGCTTGTCCTGGTGGTACTCATCGGTCACCGGCAGGATGCGGCGCACGAGCCGCATGAACCTGCCGTCAGCCGGGTTGGAGTCATGGCTGCCGAACGCCTGCTTGTAGGCCAGAACGAGCAGCAGGGCGCCAAAAATGTAGAAAATCCACGAAAAGTTTGCAATGAGTCCCGCGCCGATGGCGATGAACCCGCCTCGGAGGACCAAGGCAATGACGATCCCGATCATCAGCACTTTTTGCTGGTACTTCTTCGGTACCGCGAAGCCGGCCATGACGATGAGGAAGACGAAGAGGTTGTCAATCGACAGGGCCTTCTCGGTGAGATAGCCCGCGAAATACTCGCCGCCGAACGTCCAGCCCGAGACCAGTCCGATGCCGGCGCCGAACAACAGGGCGAGCCCGATGTAGAAGGCGGACCAGCGCGCGGATTCGGCGATGGTCGGTTCGTGGGGTTTGCGCACGTGCGCGAAGAACTCGTAGACGAAGAAGAGGACAGTCACGGCAATAGTGATTAACCAGATTAGGGGTGTGACCTGCATGGTGGGCACTCCAAAGGGTAGGCGTCGGACATAGGCGCCAAGGTCTCCTCCGCCCGGACATAACCGGAACCGACGACCCGGGATGCATTGCTGCATCCGTAGTGACGGGTCAATCGCGACGGGAGTACTCCCCTTGATACAAAAATGCTAACGCACAGGCACCTGCTAGCTCCACCCGCCCGGTCACCGTCGGTGCCGCTTCAGCGGTCCCGCCGGCACCTGAGGCAATATCAGAGGCCGGCTGCCTTGGCCAGCAGGATTGTTTTTTGCTGTTCGTTGGCGGTGAAGGCGGCTGCCTGCAGCAGTTCGGTTTTGGCTTCAGCCGTTCTTCCCAGCCTGGTGAGCAGTTCTCCCCTGATGCTGGGCAGGAGGTGTGAGCGGCGGAGGGCCCCCTCGGCGGCGAGGCGGTCCACGATTTCAAGGGCGGCAGCAGGTCCGGTGGCCATGGAAACCGCTACGGCGTGGTTAAGTTCGACGACGGGGCCCGGCGCCAGGCGTCCGAGGGCTTCGTAGAGCAGCACAATTTTGTGCCAGTCGGTTTCTTCGAAGCTGCGGGCGGTTGCGTGGCATTGAGCGATGGCAGCCTGCAGGCAGTAGTTTCCCCTTCCGCGGCCGAGCGCGTCGGCACGTGCCAGGGATGCACGGCCGCGGCCGATCTGGGTCCTGTCCCAGCGTGCTCTGTCCTGTCTGCAAGCAGGATTGGGCTGCCGTCGGGGTTGACGCGCGCCGCGAACCGGGACGCCTGGAACTCCATTAAGGCAAGGAGTCCGTGAACTTCGGGCTCCCGCGGCAGCAGGCCGGCCAGGACGCGGCCCAGGCGCAGCGCTTCGTTGGCAACTTCGGTGCGGATCCATCGGTCACCGGTTGTTGCGGCGTAACCTTCCGTGAAGATGAGGTACAGCACGGCAAGCACCGCGCTCAGGCGGGCGTTCCACTCGTTGGGCTCAGGCGTGTCAAAGGGGACCTGCGCGGCTGCGAGAGTCTTTTTGGCCCGGACGATGCGCTGCTGGACGGTGGCGACGGGTACGAGCAGCATCCGTGCGATTTCCTCGGTGGTCAGGCCACCGACGGTTCGCAGCGTCAAGGCGACCTGCCCCTCGCGGGAAAGCACGGGGTGGCAGGCGATGAAGACGAGCCGGAGCACATCATCCGGGATCGGCTGCCACTGGTCCTCGGTCATCTCCGTGAGGTCGTGGGCGATGGCGCGGTAGCGTTCGTTGAGCCGCTCCCGGCGGCGCCAGGCATCTATCGCCTTGCGTTTGGCTATGGCCGTGAGCCAGGCGCCCGGGTTCTCCGGGACGCCAGACTCGGGCCATTGCCTCAGGGCGTCGATCAGGGCTTCTTGAGCGAGGTCTTCCGCCAGACCGACGTCGCCGGTCACCTTGGCCAGTGTTGCAACGATCCGCGCGCTTTCGATCCGCCACACCGCGTCCAGGGTCCGCTGGAGCACGGGTGCTGAGGTGGTGACGTGCTTGTCGGCCATGGGGTCAGGGCTGGTTGAGTTCCTCGCGCCAGCCGGCCTCCTTCTGAAGGAACTCGTTGTCGGAGAAGTCTTCGAAGTCGCTCATATCGGTCACGCGGCGGACTTCGAGTTTGCTGCCCGGGCCAAGGGGGCACCGGCTGGCCCACTGGACCGCTTCTTCCTTGCTGGCGGTCTGGATAATCCAAAAGCCATTGAACAGCTCGTGGGTTTCCCCATAGGGACCGTCCGTTACGATGGGTTGCTCGGCCGAGAAGTCGACAACAAACGCTTCGCTCATGTCATCGGAAAGCCCTTCACCGGCCAGCAGCACCCCGGCGTTCATCAGCGATTCGTTGTAGGCGCCCATCGCGTTGATGATCTGTTCGATATCGGCGATTTCGTATGCCTTTTTTGCCTCATCGGTAGCGCGCATTATCAGCATGAACTTCACTGTTCTTCTCCTTCGTGTTGAGGACACCTGATGCGTCCTTCTACTATCGCGTCGAATAGGCGGACACCGGATCGACAAGGACCAGAAGAATTTTATTCAAAGATTCTTCACGGCAAAGCTTTGCCCGGAACGTGTTTATTGTCAGAAACTGCGCTTATTGCCCTGATAGCTGGCAGTCGTTTATCCCTTGGCGGAAAAGAACGCGCTTTCTGCAGGCTTTGGACGAGGTGGGCTACAGCGGACCGGTGAACATAGAAAGTTTCACTGCAGATAATGCCGCCATCGCCGTCGCCGCCTCGATCTGGCGGCCGCTCGCACCGAGCCAGGACGAGTTGGCCGCCAGCGGCCTGGCTTTCCTCCGCGGCGTAGAAGTTCAGTCCCGCGGTGACGTGCCCGAGGGACTCCGTTGAAGCTGACCCAGGGCGAGCAACGGAAACAGGAGCACAGACAGCATTCCCGCACCCACCAGCGCGGACGCAACGCCGCTTGGGATGAGCCCCTCGTCCCGGCCTATGGCTGTCACCGCCACGACAATGGGCAACCCCGTTGCCCCGAACAGCATGATGGCACGCTTGCCGGCGGGGGTTGAGCCAGGGGGAGCGGCCAGCAGCGACGGCAGACCTCGGATGATGAGCAGGAGGACCAGGAACAAGGGGACCAACGCGAGGGCGGCAGGGTTACCGGTAAGCGCCCTCAGGTCGAAGTCGATGCCCGTATTGATAAAGAAGACCGGCACCAGAAACCCGAACGCGATGGCGTCGATTTTCATTTCAATGACATGCCGGTCGTGTTCGGGAGCCCTCGCGATGGCGACCTTCCAGAGGACTCCGGCGGCGAACGCGCCCAGCAGCATGTCCAGCCCCAACACCATACTCAACACAACGAGCACGCTGAGAATGAGCATGATGGACCGGACGGCGAACTGGCCGCTGGTGTGCAGGGTCTTGGTGACCTGGGAGTGGAGCAGGGAGTGCCGCGCGCGGGAGGCAAAATAAATTGCCAGCCCCGTGAGGATAACAAACCCGACCAGGACCGCCGTTGCCGGTCCCAGCTCCCTCCCACTGAAGAACAGCGAGATGGCCACCAGGGGACCGAACTCCCCGGCAGCACCCAAAGCAGTAACCGCGACACCAAGACGCGTCCTGGACTCGCCGGCGTCGCGAAGGATGGGCAGCAGCGTGCCTAAGGCAGTCGAACACAAGGCGACTCCAATAATCACCGCAGCTTCCGGCGCGGGAGCCACAAGTAGACCCGTCCCAACGCCGGCCGCCAGTGAAACAACCCAGCCAAGGGCTGCACGGTTCGCGGGGCGGCCTCGTATCACAGCGAAATCAATCTCATTACCGGCAACGAAGAAGAGCATGGCCAGCCCAAAGTCAGCCAGCGTATCGGTGAACTGGCTGGACTGGATCCACCCCAACAGACTGGGACCAAGCAGGATACCGAGGACAATCTCAAACACCACGATCGGTACCTTGACTACGCGGTCAAGGAAACGGGCCGCAAGGGGCGCTGCCACAGCAAGCAGGGCAATCAGAACCAATGATGTGGACAGGCCAGGCATCAGCGGTACCTCCGGTACCTCGGCTGCTGTGAAGGAAAGGTAACCCAAAGCTACCGCCACCATCAGCGACGGCGCCATGCTGGTCTGGGACGGTGCCTGCCCGACGCTGAACTTCCAGCCGATATTCAGCAGAAAGTAGCCGGCCAAACCCCTGCCCGCGCCCCCGCCCGCGTGTCCGCAGTGAGTGGCGTCACGCAATATGCAGGGGGACCGGAGCAGCGGATACGGTCTTCTGATGCGAAAACAGAAGAAACATGTCGCTGCCTCCCTGACCGTCCTCGTCCTGGCCGGCGGATTGCTGACCGCCGGTTCCGCTTCGGCGGGCGCCTTTTCCTGGCCCTTTGACTGGCCCTCGTGGACTGCCGCCGGTGTGCAGTCCCCGTCATCCATTGGTGCCGCGTCGGCTTCCGCGGCTCCATCGGCCGCGGCCAAACCCACCGCCAATGCTTCTGCGTCGGCCGCTCCAGCACCAGCGCCCGCAACGTCGTCTCCCGCTGCGGCCCCGGCAGCAGCTCCCGAACCCCCAGCGGCGCCTGTGGTTGCACCTCCGGCTCCAGCCCCGGCCGCCCCGGCCGCCCCGGTTAAAGCACCGGTTGCCGCTCCGGCCCCGGCCCCGGCCCCCGCTCCGGCCCGGCCGGCTCCGGCCGCACCGGCGCCCGCACCCGCCCCGGCTATGCCTGCCCCGGCAGCGCCTGCCGCAACGGGTACCTCATCCAACGCCGTCGCCCAGCGCTCCTTCGCGCTTGTCAATGAGTACCGCGCAGCCAACGGCCTTGCCGCGCTGCGGTACAACGCGGGACTGGAAACCGTAGCCCAGAACTGGTCAAACACCATGAAGGCGGACATCGACGCCCAGGGCCGCTCCGGCTTCCGGCACAATCCTGACGCATCCAGCCAGATCCCGTCCGGCTGGACCCGTACCGCGGAAAATATTGCAGTGAACGCTGACGCCGACGCGCTCTTCGCTGCGTGGAAGGCCTCTCCTGGACATAACGCCAATATGCTCAACGCCAGCCTGACGGACTTCGGTTTTGGTTCAGCCAGGCTCTCCGCCGGCTCACCCTACGGGGCGCAGCTGGTGGCGACCCAGAACTTCGCCACCTACGCGAGGTAGGCCAACGCATCCTGCCCGGCGGTAGAACCCGGGGGATGCCCGCACAGATACAAGGAACGACGGCGGTATACCGCCGTCGTTCCTTGTATCTGTGGGCTTTCCTGCACCGCTAACAGCGTTCGACGGCGGCCGAAAGGTATGCATCTACCTGCCGCCTGAGGGGGCGGCGGCAGGTAGGATCGGCCGCATGGAGTCCATCGTTATGTACAGCCTCGCTGAGGGCGTTGACCTATCACGGGTTGTGGAAGCCTACCCCCGCCATCAGGCCTATTTCGAGGCGTTCCACGCAAACGGCGGCGGGCTGCTTGCGTTGGGTCCCTTCCTGACACCGGATCCGGCCGGGTCGTCCATGGGAATCTTGTCCTCACGGGCGGATGCCGAAAGGTTCATCGAGGATGATCCGTTTGTGGTCGAGGGGCTGGCTGTCCCACGGATCCTTGAATGGGACCCGGTGCGCTTCGCCTAGCACCCCGGAATCCGACTGCTTATAAACCGCTTCAGCGGCAAACAGCGGCAGCGGCAGTCCCGAACCCGCGTACCCCTTGAGTGCCCGCTCATGGCAGGGATAGCATGGCCCGCACCTGCCATCAAAGGAGACGGTCATGGCTGAGACAGAGGCGCCCTCGGCGGGCCTGATGGTTGACTTCATCATTTCCCTGGACGGGTATGCCTCGGCCGATGGATGGCCCGGGTGGTGGGGTCTGGAGGGGCCGGAATATCTTGCGTGGCTCGAGCAGGAGGGGCAGAAGGACTACACCTTCCTGATGGGCGCGAACACCTACCGGCTGATGTCCGGCATGTCGGAAGAAGCCGCAGCCAACAGCTCGGGTTTCTCAGAGGAGGAGGGGGCCAGCCTCTCCGGCCTGGCCGCCGTGCCCAAGATTGTCTTCTCCTCCACCCTGCAGGCGCCACTCGCCTGGCCGAACTCGGAGCTGATCGCCGGGGACGCTGTGGAGGCCGTGAGGGAAATGAAGCGGACCGGGGACAGGCCCTTGAGCACCCTCGGCAGCATCAGCCTTTGCCGTTCCCTCCTGGCCGCCGGTTTGGTGGACAGGTTCCGGCTGGTCGTCTTCCCTGTTATCACCGGCAGAACAGGGCAGGAGCGGATTTACGACGGCTACCCGGACGTCTCGCTGGAGATGGTGGACAGCAGGACGTTTGACGGCCGCCTCCAGTTGCTCGAGTACGTTCCTACCGTGATTGACGGGCCGCCAGGCAGGAGCCGGGCCTGAGGGCAGGCCAGCGAACCAAAAAAGTTCTACAGTTTGCATCCACAGAGGCTGCTGCTCCGGTAGTAGAGGTGTCCGCACAAGCACAGCCCGTCCCCCGGGCGTCCCTCTGAGGAGTTTGAAATGCGCAACAAGATTTTCCCTGCCGGAGCACTCTCATTCGCGGCCGTACTGGCCTTGGCGGGCCCGGCACAGGCCGGCGGCTGGCACCACCACGGCGAAGACCCGTCAAAACTCTCGGTCCTGCACGGTGTTCCCGGCCTGACCGTGGACGTATGGGTGGATGGTAACCGCACCCTGGACGACTTCACGCCCGGAAGTCTGGCCGGCCCGCTGGAACTCTCGGCCGGCGACTACGAAATCGCCATCACGGCAGCAGACGCCACCAGCGCCAACAATCCGGTGATCGGGCCCGTTACTGTCGAACTCGACGAAGGGGAAAACTATACGGCGGTGGCCCACCTCAACGCTGACGGCGCCCCCACAGCGACGCTCTTCACCAATGACACCAAGGCCCCCCGCAACAACGCGAAGGGCAAACTCACGGTGAGGCACGTAGCAGCGGCGCCCTCCGTTGACGTCCTGGCAGGGGGAACCGCAGTGATTGAGGAGCTCAGCAATCCTGACGAAGCCACCCTGAAGCTGAAGGCCGGAACCATCTCGGCTTCCGTTGCCGCTGCCGGGACCACCAACCCCGTGATCGGACCGGCCAACATCACCGTGGAGGGCGGCAAGAACACCATCGTGTACGCCTGGGGCAGCCTTGCTGACGGTACTTTGGCCACCGCGGTCCAGGTGGTCGACTCCGAGAAGGGGCGCAGCCGCCACTGACTCCATGACACCGGCGTGCGGGGCAGCAGCGCCCACACTTATCATCCTTCGCAGCGGGGGGTTACCTTCCCCTGCTCCCCTCCTGCGTTTTTCTGTCCCCCCCCCCCCCCCCCCCCTCTTTCCAAAAAAAACCCCCCCCCCCCAGATTTCCAAGAGTGACTGGAGTTCAGACGTGTGCTCTTTCGATC